>JAUHXW010000061.1 GCA_030426705.1 Gammaproteobacteria bacterium | reverse complement strand
CTGATTAAATAAGTTCCATTTGGTGAAATCATGGATTTGGGTTGAGTAACTACGGTTACATTTTTATCGTTGAACTGTACCATCACTTTACCAATATGTTGACTTTTCGACATAAAGCGGAAGGCATCAGAAGTTTGCTCTGCGGGGAAGGAGGTAATGGGTAGCGGATAGAAATCTCCAGCCTCAAAGCGCTGGTTAATTTTTTGGGTTTTGCGGGTGTTTTTGTGACTGTCTGGTTGGCAAACTGGTTTTTCAAGGCTGATTCAGAGCTTGCCGGTCTGTTAGTGGGTAATACTTTGCAATCCATGGGTCATGTGGTGGCCGCTGGTTTCAGTATTAACAATGAAGTGGGACAAACAGCCGTGCTGGTAAAAATGTACCGCATTGTGATGTTAATCCCGGTACTGTTATTGTTAATTGTTTTTTGGGGCAAACAGGTCAAAAAGGAACCATCCAAAAGTGAGCGAATTCATTGGCTGAAATTGATACCTGTTTTTATTTGGGTCTTTTTGCTGCTGTGTTTACTGGCTACTATGGCATGGATACCTCAAACTTGGGTAGAAATCATGACTATGACCAGCAGATGGTTGTTTTTGCTGGCGATGGCGGCAATTGGTTTGAATATAGAATTAAAACACATTTACCAAACAGGTGGTCGGATACTGCTGTTGGGTTTGTTGGTGTTCAGTGCGCAGCTGATATTTTCAAGCTGGATTTTGCTGAATATTTAATGTGCTTCCAAGCTTCAATACAGCTTTATCAGCAATGGAAAATATTGGAATGGCGTTGATGCCAAAGACTGCTTTGTCCTGGTGTGAAAATTTTTGCCGCAAGGTTTTTAGCACCTCGGTACCTTTTTGTTGTCCGGAAGTTTGCTCAACGCCGGTCATCACACAACGGCTACAAGGTTTAACCAAATCTAGCTGTAAATCTCTGGTGTTTAATTGATTCCAGTGGAGCTCTTCCCAGGCTGCTCGATTTGAGGAAACCACAATATTAGGTCTGAAACGACTCATATCAACGGCTTGACTTAATTGTTCGTTCAGTTGTGTCAAAGTGGCTTCATGTGTGATCAGGATGGGATAGCCATCGGCAAAAGCCACTTGTTGATTGGCTTGAGCAAAGTCCTGGTCAATCAGGCGATTGCTGACATCGGTGTGTTGTACCAGACGAACAGCAAAGCCTAGGTATTTGGAAAACCATCGATTGGCATTTTCGTTTAGGGTTTGTGCCAAAAAGGTATCTTGCCAGACAGTGACTTCAATCGGTTGCTGAAGCTGTTCAAGGTTCACAGATAATGTCTCCATTTCAGGAGCGTTAACAATCAAAGTGTTATGGTGAATACCTGGTTGTATCAAAGCCATTTGCGGATGCTTTCTTTGTGATAAAAACACACCGTTATCATCAACCAACATCCATTGCCGATCACCTGCCAGGCCAAGTCTATTAAGCTCAATGGCATGGTGTTTTATCCCTGCACAGGATTTAATGGGATAGGTTATCAGTTGTGTGATTTGTGCAACCATATTATCAATGGCAAACATCTCACCCTGATACGTACCGGGTCGGGTCTTTGATACCCGCAGCTTTGAATCCCTCTTTGCGGTAATGACAGGAATCGCACTGACCACAAGCTTCACCATCCTGATTGGCGTTATAACAACTGACCGTTAAGCCATAATCAAATCCGAGTCTATGCCCAAGGTTAATGATTTCAGCTTTACTCAAGTCTATCAAGGGCGTAATGATTTTAAGTTTTTGTCCTTCTACGCCGGCTTTGGTGGCTAAATTGGCCATGGTTTCAAAAGCGGCAATGTATTCTGCGCGACAATCGGGGTAGCCGGAATAATCGACAGCAGTTACTCCTATGAAAATAGCTTCGGCTCCAACCACTTCGGCATAAGCCAAAGCCGTAGACAAAAATATGGTGTTTCTGGCCGGGACATAGGTCACTGGAATGGTTTGCTCAGATTCGCCATAATCCGGTACATCTATGTCTTGGTCGGTTAAAGCCGATCCACCGATGGCATCGAGGTTAATTTGTACCACTTTATGTAGTTTGTTGGTCAAAGCCTTGGCAATGGTTTCTGAAGCATTCAGTTCAGCCACATGCCGTTGGCCATAATCAATCGATAATGTGTAGCAATCATAGCCTTGATTTTTTGCCACCGCTAAACAAGTTGATGAGTCCAAACCACCGGATAACAGCACCACGCATTTTTTATTTATTTTTTCCATGATTGAAGTTAAAGCTTATCTATGTGCCTGGGGTATCTCCCCACAACAGTTTATGCAATTGAATTTGGAACCTGATAGGTAATTGGTCTTTGAGAATCCAGTCAGCCAAATCGGTTGGTGACAATTCTCCCGCTACCGGAGACATCAATAGCTGACACTTCTGTGATAAATCATGTTCATTTATCAGGTTCTTCGCCCATTGGTAATCAACCTCATCAGCGATCACAAACTTAACCTGATCTTTATCGTTCAGCAATGTCAGATTCTGATAATCATTTTTCTCGCACTCAGCGGAACCAGGGGCTTTCATATCCACGACCTTATGTACCTTGGGGTTTACATCGGCCACGCTGATGGATCCGGCGGTTTCCAAACTGACTATAAATCCTGCTTCTGCCAATTGATCCAATAATTTAAACACACGTTTTTGTGCCAAAGGCTCGCCACCGGTGACACACACATAAGGTGTATTGTGTGATTTGATTTGTTCGATGATTTCATCAAAAGTCAGCCAGGAGCCGCCATGAAAAGCGTATTCGGTATCACACCAGCGACAACGCAAAGGACAACCGGTGAGCCGCACAAAAACCGTTGGTAATCCAACAAAATTGCTTTCACCCTGTAAAGAGTGAAAGATTTCAAAAATTTTTAACTGGTTTTCACGACTTGCGTTCAATTGATTTTGCCTTCTCTTTTCAACAAGTTCAGTCGGTTTTGCGCCAGGCGAGATACTGACTGATTGGGGAATGAATTCACCACTTTATTCAAAGCTTGTTCAGCTTGTTGGTAATCTTCCAATTCATGATAGGTGTAGCCGATTTTTAACAGTGAATCAGCCAGCTTGCTGCTCAGTGGAAATTGGCTTTCCAAATTCTGAAAAGCGGCCAATGCCAATGGATAATTCCGTGTGACATAATAACTCTCACCCAGCCAATAGTAGGAATTGTCAGTCAATTCATGGTTGGGATGCTGTTGAATAAAGTCCTCAAACAAGCGGGCCGATTCATTGAAACGTCCAGCCTTTAATTCATTGAATGCCGCCTGGTATTGTTGTTGAATGGCGGGATCAGATGCCTTACTGGTGGCATTGATGTTGCCTTGATTCATGGTGCTGGTAGTCAACTCAGCATTGACCGATTCGCGGACTACCGGCTCAGCAATGGTCACCGGCTGAGAGGATGCACCGTTGTCTACTATGGCGCTGTCAACCACCAATTCGTTGTTATTGTTTGAACTGTTGGCTAATTTGTTTTTTTCCAGTTCAGCCAAACGGGAATCCATATCCACATACAAAACTTTTTGACGTTCCTTCAATTCATTGATTTGAAAATTTTGTTCTTCAATGGTGCCTTGTAACTGGGCAATTTGCTGTTGCAATTGTTGAATCTGGATAACCAGATCAGCGACATTACTTTGGCCACCTGATGATTGCTCCAGTTTGGCCAGTCTTTCCTGAATCGATAGTTTCTGCGCACCGACCATTTGAGTTAATAACAAAAAACTGATTGATAATATGTATTTCATATGAATCTCCCGAACTGAAAAACGCCTAAAACCCTGGGCGGATTAATGCGCTCTGTAATGTAAAAACCCGACAAAAGCCGGGTTTTTAGACAAACAAATGTGGTTAAAGTTTATCCGCCAAGTTTATTTGGCCGTATAAACAATTACGCCACGACGGTTTTGCGACCAGCAAGACTCGTCACTACAAGTGGCTTCAGGTCGTTCTTCACCGTAGCTTACGACTGAGATTTGGCCTTCATCAGCACCTTGTGCACGCAGTAAGTTGGCAACAGCATAACCCCTTTTCTCGCCCAATGCCAGGTTGTACTCTCTTGAACCCCTTTCATCAGCGTGACCTTCGATGGTCATACGAGCTGATGGGTTTTCGCTCAGGTAACGGGCATGTAAAGACAGCATTTCACGAAATTCTGAACGGATGGTGGCCATATCGTAATCAAAATAAACCACACGTTTTGACAGCAAGCTGTCAGGGTTGTCCAAATCTTCAGGGTTACAACAAATCAAACCATCGGTACGAACCGGGGTGGTATCAACCACAGGTGTGTTGTCGGTGTTGTTATTGTCTGTATCAGGTTTGACTTCGTCTTTTTTACAGGCGGTCATCGCCAAAGCAAAAATCAGCACCATCATTAATTTTGTTATTTTGTTCATAGTCACTCCAAGGCTTTTTTTTGAATAAATATCCAACGAGGTAGTTTACAACAAATACCGTTTAATTGAATCAATTTTTAATGAATTATCCGAGTTACTGGCATTAAACCGCTTATTGAGAACGAATAATGTGAAGGAGTAGAAAAAATGGGTAATCAACATTATTCAAACAAACGTTTGAAATTGTGTAATTTGTGTGGTAAAAATAAATAAGGTGTCCAAAAAAGTCAACAACAGAGGGACTGGACATTTTATAAAATAACAAAGAAGAGGTGAGTAAAATGAAAGCAATCAGGTGGGCACTACTGTGCCTGTTTATGTGGTCGACTGCGGCCGTTTCTAATACCGGTGTGGCATTTGTGCATGGTACTGGCCATCAAACCAACGCCGCCAGTGATTATTGGCAATGGGACAACATCAATTCAATCCGACAAGGTTTGCCTAACCAAAGTAACTACGTCGTTATCAATTGTAATTTTGAGAAGTATATGTGGGACAGTGCGGCTGCCGGCTGTTTGGCGACGCAATTGACCAGTTTTATCAACAGTAAAAACATCACTGATATGGTGGTGATTACCCATTCAAACGGTGGTAATGTGGTGCGATGGATCATGTCCAACCCAACTTATGACAGCCGATATCCCAATATCATCAGCAAAATCCGTTGGGTGAATGCTTTGGCACCCTCATCAAAAGGAACGCCACTGGCGAATGCGGTGATGCAAGGTAATGTGTTTGAATCGGCTTTGGGCTGGCTGCTGGGGTACAAAAGCGATGCCGTGAGAATGCAACAAACATCCTGGATGGATTTCTATAACAACAATTACTTGTTGGGCACGTCGGGTCGTCCATCATTACCCAAAGGTTTTTGGAATGTGGTGGGAACCGATGTAGAAACGTCGATTTTTGATGGTGATTCTTACTGTGGTGGTTATCACTTGAATCTTGGATTAGAGGTGACCCAAGCGTGGTTAAGCTCCTGCTCTGATGGGTTTTTAGAGTGTTCTTCACAATCTGGTGCTGGAAGTACTTGGTTTTATGACACATCACGCATGAGCGGTGGAGAGCCATTGAGTCACAATCAAAGCAGACGCAAATGTTTTGGTTTGGACACCATTTTAAGAAATGACATTTAAACAGGAGAAACCCATGAAAAAATCAATGAAATTAAATCTGTTGCTGTTGTCATTTTGTAGCCTGGCTCAGGCGGAAATCAATTGGATTACACCACCCGTTCAACAACCGTTGGATGATACAAACCGCGAGTTAAATAAATCACGACAATCTGAGCAACCTGCCATCAGTTACAATCAACCTTTATTGGGTGAAGCCGATATTCAAGTGCAAAATCAGGGATTTGCGATTGAGTCAAAACAGTTTTGGTTAGACACCAATGCCCGCGAATTGAGCAAAGGGTTGCTGATTCCGTTGACATCTGACTTAGCCATTATCAGAATCAATCCTTTGGAAGTTTCAGCGCAAAGTAAATCTGTTTCTGCAGAGCAATTGGAACTATCAATCAAGGGTCAAGCCGTAGAGCCATCAGTGTTTGTTGATGCCAATCAATTGAAAGCCACTGGTATGCCAGTCAGTGATTCTACTGTGGCTTTCAAAGTTCAGGCGCAACCAGGTAATCTGTTGGTTAAATTGAATGGTTTGGCAAAATCCAATGCATCCTTTGTAGTGCATGTATTTGAGCCAGAAAGTAATCACGTTTTGCAATTGTCAACCTCACAACAAAGGTATGACAGTGGTGCCGATGTGGTGGTAAAAAGTCAAATGAATGTTCATGGGTCGTTAGCAGCGATGCAAATTCAAGGCTATTTGACCAATCCATTGGGTGAGAAAGTGGCTGACTTGACATTCCAGGCCGATAAACAAGGTGGTTTTCAGGCCGTAATACCTAACATGAAGGGACAATCATTGAAAGGTGGTTTGTGGGAAGTTCATACCATCACCGAAGCTCAGGTTGATGGCGTGAAGGTGTTGCGAGATGCTGCCACAGCATTTGCCGTAAATATGGCCACAGCACGGTTTTCAGGAAAGCTACAAATTGCAGAACAAAAAATCAGCCTGGGAATTGAAAACGTGTTGCCAGCTCGTTATGAAATTCGAGGTTTATTATATGGTATGGATGCATTGGGTGAAAAACAACCCATCGCCTTGATGATGTCGGCCAAGTGGCTGGATGCTGGGGTCAGTGACATAAATTTTGATTTGCCGCTCAATTTAATTGAGCAATCCGGACTTAAAGCACCATTTACTGTAGAACATTTGGAACTGAAAAACCAAACTGATATGGTCCCCGTACAAATGGTAAATAATGGTTTTAAAATGACGGAATTTCCCACTCAATTGAGGGACTATCGCTAAACCATTGGTGTCAACTTTAAAAGCCAGCATTGAAACATGCTGGTTTTTTTTATGATTCTGATTTTATTTGAATTGGGCCTTGGTTTTGAGGTTTTTTGCCTTTAACGTTTTCATAAAAAGCCCGGATGATTTTCATGTCTTCCTGGATATTACCCGTGGGCATAAAAGTGTTTCCAAGCCGAACGATTTTGGTGCCAAAATCTAAGGTGGCCATGGCAATTGGCACGCCTGCTTTATAGGCAATGTGGTAAAAACCTGATTTCCAATATTCCAAATAAGAACGGGTGCCTTCTGGCGACATGGCCAAAATCATTTGATCTCGTTGATTAAACTCTTTGACCATTTGGTCTACCATGTTTAATTTTTGTTTCCGATAGACTGGAATACCCCCCAAGGCTCGAAAAAACCAACCAAAAGGTTTCTTAAACAAAGCACCTTTACCTAAATAATTGAGCTTAACTTTCTGGGAGAACTTCACCGTCAAGCCCAAAGGAAAGTCCCAGTTACTGGTGTGTGGAGCCGCAATGAGTACGTATTTTTTGTCATCAGGTAAGTTGTTGATGACTTTCCAACCCAAAATTTTCAAAATGAATTTTGCAATCCAGGACATCAATCACTCCTCAAATGGCTCGGTATTTGAGGCCACCATGGTGAGGATGTCATAGGCTGCCACCACCACGTCATCCTGATTGGTGGCCAGTAAGTCCCAACGAACTTCGCCATAACCTTTGCCACGACGGTAGGATTTTTGTTTACATGTCAATTGAATGGTGATCACATCACCTGGATAAACCGGTTCGGTAAAGCGTAAATCATCGAGGCCATAATTGGCTAGTACGGGCCCTTCATCCGGGTACACAAACAACCCGGCAGCCATCGAAACCAGGAAATAACCGTGTGCCACACGTCCGTCAAAAAACGGATTTCTGGCAGCGGCTGCTTCATCCATGTGTGCATAAAAATGATCGCCAGACAAATCCGCAAAGGCCTCAATATCAGCCAAAGTGATCTCACGACTGGCGGTGGTTATGGCTTGGCCCACTTTGAGTTCTTCATAGTGCAACTTGAAAGGGTGCTGAGGTGGCTCTGAGGTTTTGGCCTTGGGCATGTATTTTTCAGTCAGTTTCATCAAGGTGGTGGGTGAGCCTTGAATGGCGGTTCTTTGCATGTAATGTTTGACACCACGCACGCCGCCCATTTCTTCACCACCACCAGCGCGTCCGGGGCCACCATGAATCAAGTGTGGCAAAGGCGAACCATGACCTGAAGATTCAGCAGCGGAATCACGGTTAATCAACACCATGCGACCGTGGAAACAGGCAGTTTTGTTGACCAATTCGCAAACGTTCTCATCATCATGACCAAAAATTGAGCCAACCAGTGAGCCTTGTCCTAAATTGGCCAATTGTGCCGCCTCATCCAAAGTGTCATAAGGCATCAAAGTTGATACCGGGCCAAAGGCCTCAATGTCATGAGATTGGTGGTTTTCCAGTGGATTTGGATTGAGTAACAGGATTGGCGAAACAAACGCACCTTGTTCATCACTGGCGCCAACCACTTCAACTTTTTCAGGGTTACCAAACAGCAAGTCACAACTTTGTCTCAATTCAGCTACCCGTTCACGGACTTCTTGTTGTTGCGAAAGACTCGCCAGTGATCCCATTTGCACGCCATCTTGTGAAGGATCACCAATCACCAGTTTAGCTAAATCATCATGCAAAGCTGTGGTGACAGCTCCCACCAAAGGTGTCGGCACAATGGCACGGCGGATGGCGGTACATTTTTGGCCGGATTTGACCGTCATTTCCTTGACCACTTCTTTGATATACAAATCAAATTCCGGCGTATCTGGTGTGGCATCCGGAGTCAGAATCGAACAATTCAACGAATCAGCTTCCATGGTGAAACGCACAGAATTTTGCATGATGTTGGTTCGTGATTTCAGGAACTGGCCGGTTGAAGCAGAACCGGTAAAGGCCACCACATCCTGGCAAGTTAACAGGTCAAGCAAATTACCCGTTGAACCACAAATCAATTGCACCGAACCTGGCGGCAAAATACCTGATTCAATCATGGCTTTGAACATCAATTCTGTTAGATAAGCCGTGTCTGAGGCTGGTTTGACAATCGCCGGTACACCAGCCAATAAAGTAGGAGCCAGCTTTTCCAACATGCCCCAACAAGGAAAATTAAAGGCGTTGATATGAATGGCAACACCTTGTAAAGAAGTGCAAATATGTTGTCCCAAGAAGGTGCCGTTTTTGGAAATATGTTCGGGTGGTCCATCCAGTAAAATATGGTGATCTGGCATTTCACGACGACCTTTGCCGGAATACACAAACAAAGTACCAATACCACCATCAATATCTATCCAGGAGTCTAATTTGGTGGCGCCAGTGGCGGCTGAAAGTGCATAGAATTCTTTTTTGCGTGACATCAAATACAAAGCCAATTCTTTCAGCATCAAGGCACGTTCATGAAAAGTCATTTTGGCCAAAGCAGGATGTCCCACAGATTTGGCGTAATCCAACATCCCTGAAAAATCGAGCCCCGCGCTGGAAATTTGAGCTATGGATTCGCCAGTGATGGCGTTGTGGCATGGTTTAAATCCTTCTGTAGCGGTGTGCCATTGTCCTTTTGCAAAAGATTGTAGTTGATTCATATTCTGTGTTGATTTGTCCCGTCAGATAGTTGGCTAAAGCTGAATTCATAAAAATGAATCAGTATTGTAGTCAAAAACTTCGAGATTATAGCATGGCTGACAGCTCATCAGAGTGAGGCAGTTTAGAAACACTGTGGCTATGAATGTGCTTTTTATGCTAAGGTAAATGCCACTAAAAAATGTGATTCAAAGGCATGAAAATTCACAAAACACCCAGCATTTGCAAGCTCACATCCATTGTGCTTTTGATGATTTCAACTTTGGTATGGGCTGCTGAAAAAAACATCCGTTATGTCAACATCAGTCAATTCAATGTCTATGATGGGCTGGTTGGCAATAAAGTGACACAAATTGGCCAGGATGATGAAGGGTATGTATGGTTTGGCACACATAGCGGATTGAGTCGTTTTGACAGCCAAAAATTTGATAACTTTAAACAGGATACGCTGTCCTCCAACTCATTGCCATCAAATGAAATCTCTTTGTTTCATATGTCTCAAAGTGAAATGTGGATCAGCCTGAACGATGTAGGCTTGGCACGTCTTAACAGGGCCAATGAACAATTTTCTATGGTGCCAGTGAGTCAAGGTGATGACTCTGGCATAGCGCATCCTGTGGTGTTTGCCATCACCTCTGATGACAACGACAATGTCTGGATATTTCAATTTGATCATGGCATTTCTGTTTTTGAACAAGATCAACAGACTTACACACATTACGTCCCGGAAAACACAGATTGGTTATCGACAGTGCGTTTCTTTGATGCCAAAAAAGATTATGAGGGTCACTTATGGGTAGCAACCTTAGAAGGCATTGTTTTTGAAATCGACCCAAAAACCAGACAGGCTGAATCCCATCACATTGATTTTGATCCACAGGACAACAAGTCTGCCAGAGTTTATTCCATTTCAGTTTCTCCGAATAATGAAGTTTTTGCAGCAGGTTATCAGGGTGTTTATCAGTTTGATACCCACTCCAGACAATTTCAATTGTTGATTCCAGAGCAGTCAATTACCAACTTATTGGGAGCCAGGCACACCGTCAGGAATGTCATGGCTGATTCGAAAGGTCATTTGTGGTTGGCCACACGTGGTGCATTGCTGTTGTATAAAAATGGTCTGCTGAATCAAATCAGATTTATTCAAAAGGGCAAACCTGTTCTGGCAGACCTGAATGTGCGCAGCGTTTTTGAAGATCATGAAGGCAACATCTGGTTGGCAACTGATGAAAATGGTGTTATTAAGCTGAACCCCGGTTGGGATGATTTTGATATATATTTGCCTTTTCAAGATCCTGAAAAAGCCACCAATCGCATCCATACCGTACTCAGTGACCATGCAAATCTGGATGATACTTTGTGGATTGTCAACGAGGTAGCGCAAAACATCACGGTTTATCGCTATCAAAAGGGTCGGCTGATTCAAAGTCAGGTGTATGACAGCAGTCATCAGTTACCCAAAGTTATTTTGAGCCTTTATCAGGATTCAGATTACAGATTGTGGGTTTCCTCAATCAATGGTTTGCATTTTTTTGATCAGGCCAGCAGACAGTTTGTACACGTAAATTCGCCAGAACTTAATGGTGGAGTGGCTGGTTTACTTGAAACCAGTGAACAACTGTATTTTGGCGTGTACGGAGAACGAGCCATATACAGCGTTGACAAAGAATCATTGGAAATCAAACAGCATCAAAATAAGATGAATGAAATATTGGCAGGTGTGTCGACCAGTCAATCTGGGAAATATTGGCTGGTTGGTAATCGAGGTTTGGAAGTTTTTGACGCTGAGACTCAACAATTCACCACTAAAATAGAATCTGATGAAGGGTTCAGCAGCATATGGATTGCGCCTAACGGTGATGATGTTTGGCTGATTTCAAACGGCAAGGTGTTGCAATATAAGCACATTGATGGCAACTTGATTGTTCAGGACACCAGTCAAATCAACAGTCAAATCTCTTCTGAATTTGTTGACTCCATCAAAGTGTTCAATGAACAACTCTGGCTTGGCTCGAACAATGGTGTCATTGTGATCGACCTGAATACAAAGCAGGTGATGGAGACGTTGCGGGTCGAAGACAATTTACCCAGTAATGAAATCGTCAGTATTTTGCAAATGCATGACCAGTCGATCATGGTGTTTACCGATGCGGGCATTGTCCATTTGAATCGTTCCATTGAAGCAAAAGCCAAATCCGCACCGTCATTAAAGTTAACAGCAATAACTTTGAATGACGAGCCACAAACTCATCTTGAACAACTTGACTTCAATTATGGGGGTTTGACATTTACTTACCAGCTGTTGTCCTTTGCGACTCCACATTTGCATCAATACCAGTACCGCTTGAACGTCGATTCGACTTGGATAGAAGCAGGTCAACAGAATCAATTAACCCTACATCAGTTAACCCCGGGTAGCTATGAGTTTCAGGTCAGGGGCAGGAATGATGGACAACAATGGTCAGAGCCAGTAGCGGTCAGTTTTTCGGTGCTGCCACCACCCTGGAAAAGTCAGACAGCCTATTGGCTATACGCTTTGGCAGTTTTGTTGTTTTTAAGCTCAGTCCTTTATTTGTACCGAAAACGCTGGCAATACAGTGCCACCATCCATCAAGCCAAAGAAAAGCAGTCCTTTGCAGAAACACAATTGTCCTTGACCACTTC
>JAUHXW010000396.1 GCA_030426705.1 Gammaproteobacteria bacterium | reverse complement strand
AACTGCTGGTCAAGACGGTGTTCAATTGGCTCGTTTTGCTTTGGACAAAACTTATGAGGGTGATTTGTCAGCAAGTAGCCAGGGTGAAATGCTCAGTGCCATGACCACTGTTCAAGGCTCAGCTGGCTACGTTGCCATAGAACAAGTAACCGGCACATTGAACGGCAAACAAGGCAGCTTTGTGTTGCAACATTTTGGCACCATGCGCCAAGGAGACAGTTACTTGAAACTCGAAGTGGTCCCCGATTCAGGCAGTGGTGAATTGCAAGGTTTAACTGGCACCATGGGCATCCGTATCGAAGATGGCCAGCACTTTTATGATTTTGAGTATAAAATTTAGAAATGATTATGACTGTAGGTGGGTGCTGAGTGTAACGAAGCCCAACGTAATTCGCCCTATTGAGATGTTGGAGTTTAATGGCTCAGCGCAAGGCTAAAGAGTTAGCGTACCATCAAAGGTTAGTTTAATCGTAACAGCAGTCTAATTTTTTGCAATGGTTCAAAACTGTCACCGCAACCATGTTATGAGATCCTTCAACTCCTCTACATTACGCTCAGAATGACCACTTTGTTGTTTAAGATTTGCCTGGAAAGCTGTTACAACTCAATATGACTATCCAACAAAGGATCACGTTTGGCATAGAGCAATTCAGCAATTGAAATCAGCTTTTCAATCAGGTCGTTGACGTTGTTGTGGTCATTGACCAGAGAAGAGGCCATTTGTGGTGAAACCAGGTCTTTTCTGATTAAATCATTGATTGACTCGCTTCCGGTACGAATCGATGCTTTGGCTTTCTCTTTGAGCTCAACCAGAGTTTGGTGGTGTTTCCTTTTGTCTTCTTCCTGAGTGTGCCTGAACAGATAAATGACTCGCATGACTTCAATAATCTTTCTTCTGAATTTAGAGTATTGCTCGCTCATGTTTTTAGAATCAGAATCAATGTAATAAGAAATGTTTTTGCTGAGGTCTTTGATATCACGGATGATTTCTACCATTTTTCGGTTAGCCACTTTGATGTCAGCCACGTGAATGGTTTCCTCTTCCGTCAGGTTTAAGTGACTTTGCCCCTTGGTGGCGTATTCTATGACTTTTCCATAAATGGTTTTGACCTTTTGGTAATACATGGCTTCCACTTCAGCCTTTATCTGGTTATTAGGGTGAACAGTGCCGTGTTTGATTTTTTCGTTGGATTTGATGACTGACGGTTTCACTTGTAAACCATGTGCAATGATATCGAATATTGAGTTTTTGAACAGATGTATGGATTCTTTTAACAGGGCATCGATTAGGGTGATGTTGTAATTCAGGCTGGACTTATCCAGATATTTGGGTTCATCGATAGGTTTCTTGGGTTCAGGTTTTTCGGGGACCAGTTTGATGACTATTTTTTCGATCAACGAAATGAACCAAATCATAAAAAAAGTATTGGTTACATTGAATGCTGTATGAAACGCTGAAATCGCAACTGGTATGGCCAATGGTGAATCAAAGGCAGAAAGACTATTGGTTTGGGTTATGTTATCGATCAGTCTCAAAAATGGATAAATCAGAGCCAGCATCCAGATAACTCCTAACACATTGGCAATCAAATGCGCTCTGGCTGCTCGTTTGGCATTGTGATTGGCGACTATGGCGGCAATATTGGCAGTGATGGTGGTGCCAATGTTTTCTCCCAATACCATGGCAGCTGCCATATCAAACGGAATCCAGCCTTCGTAGCACATAATCAGGGTTAAGGCCATGGTGGCGCTAGATGACTGAATGACCAGGGTTAAAACAGTGCCAATTCCCAGGAAAAGTAACAAGGATAGATAGCCCATTTGGGTATAGTTTCGCAACCATTCAAGCACTTCCGGGTTGTTCTTGATGTCAGGTACGGCATCTTTCAAAAACTGTAAACCGATAAACAAAATGGCGAAGCCAATGATAAATCCACCCCATTTTTTTAGGTTTTCTTTTTTGGAAAAAGTGGCCAGAAAACCAAATCCAACCAATGGTAAAGCCAAAGAACTCATGCTGACTTTAAAGCCCAAAATAGTGATCAACCAGGCCGTAATGGTTGTGCCGATGTTGGCGCCGAGAATGACTCCAATGGCTTCAAACAAAGTCAACAAACTCGCGTTAACGAAGCTCACCACCATCAAAGTTGTTGCAGAAGATGATTGAATGATGACAGTGATCAGAAAACCGGTAAAAACAGCAAACACGCGGTTCGAGGTCATGCTGGCCAAAATACTGCGCATTTTGTCGCCAGCTAAATCCAGCAAGGCATCACTCATGACTTTCATGCCATAAAGGAACAATCCCAATGAGCCAAATAATTGTAAAAAATCCGAGAAGCCGTAATTCATAGATAGGAAAAAGTCATCTTTATACAAATAATATTACAAAATAAATGTATGTTTCACAAGCAAGTCA
>JAUHXW010000060.1 GCA_030426705.1 Gammaproteobacteria bacterium | reverse complement strand
GTCAGTCTTGATGATTTCTACGTGTTCTAATTGTTTGGGGTTGTCAGTCATGTCAGTAAACATCCTTTTGATAGCGTTTGGTACGTTTAAGGCTTTTCAGGAAATCTTGTGCCTGAGGTTCAGATAATTGGCCTTGCTGCTGGATGATCTGCAGCAAAGCGTATTCCACATCTTTGGCCATGTGGTTTTTGTCACCACACAGGTAAATATGCGCACCACGCTCCAGCCATTGCCAAACTTGCGCTGCTCGTTCTTGTATGCGATGTTGCACATAGATTTTTTCGGTTTGATCACGAGAAAAGGCCAAGTCAAGATGATGTAGAGCCCCAGTCTGAATATATTTTTGCCATTCCAGTTGATACAAGAAATCTGAAGCAAAATTGGGGTTGCCAAAAAACAACCAGTTCTCACCTCGGTGACCCAAAGCATCACGTTCCTGAATAAAAGCCCGGAACGGTGCCACGCCTGTACCTGGACCAATCATGATGATCGGTGTGTCGCCATCTTCCGGTAATCTGAAGTGCTTATTGGGTTCTACGTAAACTTCTACTTCATCTCCTAAAGCCAGTTGTTGATTCAAATAACCACTGACCAAACCAGTGCGATTTTCCTGAGTTTCAACCAGTGCCACAGTCAGGTGTACTTCTTCAGGATTGGCATGCAGGCTTGAAGCAATCGAATAAGACCTGGGCGTGATGTTGGGTAATTGATCCACCCATTGTTGGGCTGTGAGATTTATGGGATATTCCCGAATTACATCAATCAATTGTCTCATGGTAACAAACTTTTCAAAGTCTGTTTGTGTGTTGAGTATTTGTTGTAATTCAGCATGGCTCGTTTGTTCAGCGACAAAATTAAGGAACTTGCGGTTTAACAGGCTGATTTCCTTGTGTCCAATCAAGGCTTGTTCGAAAGTCAGTGTTTTATTGTTGATGATGACTTGTTCTTGTGAATCGAGATTGAGTTGAGTAATCAATTGTTGAACATGTGCTTTGGGGTTTTTCGCCAGCACCGCCAAACTGTCTCCTGGTGTGTAATTGATGCCACTGTCTTCCAAAGATAATTCGATGTGATGAATGTTTTTAACAGAGTCATCGGCAGTGATTTTTTGGGTGGTGATGACTTCTGCGCTAAAAGGATTTTGGCGATTGAACTTTGTGGTTTGGTATTCAGCCAATGGCACCACATTGGAAGCAGGTGCTCCTATTATTTCAATGTTTTCACTCAATTTGGTCAAAGTTTGTAGTTGCCATTGTTGCGCATCTTCGGCAAAATCCAAATCACAATCAACACGGTCAACCAATCTGGTGGCTCCCAATTTTTCGAGCTGTTGGTCAAATTCAATACCGGTTTGACAAAACTGTTCATAACTGGAGTCACCCAAAGCCAGTACGGCATAGCTGAGTTTACTGAGATCTGGCGCTTTGTCAGCAAAGATAAATTCATGGAAAATCTCTGCATCATCCGGTGGATCCCCTTCGCCATGGGTTGATACCAGCAACACCACATATTGTTCCTTGAGGATACTTCTGGGTTTGTAATCTGCCAAAGAAATCAGGGTTGTAGCGATTCCTTTAGATTCTGCTTCGGATTTGAATTGTTCGGCCAATGTCTGCGCATTACCGGTTTGACTGCCATACAAAACAGTTAATTGAGGTTTAACTTGAGCCGTTGTAGCCAGTTCATTAATCTGATCAGGTTTGTGGTTCAAAGCCTGTCCGGCCAAGAAACCGGATAACCAGATTTTCTGTTCGGCATTCAGTTCTGTCAGTGCCGAGGTCAGTTTTTCTAATTGTCCTGACTTCAGCGGTTGTATTGTTCCAAGGTGAGACAGCATCTTCACTTCCAAATAAACATTGAAATCGGAAGTTTAGATGGCTAAAAGATATTTTAGAAATAACAAAAAGTGCTAACGTAATAACAATTTTTAAAAAATGTTATATGAAACAAAAGAGGCTCACACATTTGCGAGCCTCTTTATTGCTTAGCTTATGGTACTTTTATCTTCTTATGAACCAACGTTGCCCAATCATCAACAGCAGGATTGTCAACAACAACAATCCTGTGAAGCTTGAAGTGGGCACCATTATCAAGACACCATTGATATTAAGAATAGCATTATCGGTACTTCCAGTACCACCATCAACAGCATTTCCGCCAATATCTGCGGTTATTGGGCCAGTGGTGTTAATGTATGCACCTGTGGCTGTGTTATTAGGTATACTGACCTGTATAGATATTTGACAGCTATCGCCGCCATTCAAACTGCCGCCAGTCAGAGAAATTAACTGAGAACCTGATACCAAAGAACCTGAACCACAAACGTCATTCAAAGGTAAGTTCAGTGCAGTTGCGCCTGGAACAAAAGCACTTAAATCATCACTAAAGGATATTTGTGTTGCATTCAATGAAGACTGATTGGTCAACTCAAGAATCATTTCTACATTACCGCCTGCTGAAACCGAGTTATTGGTAAAAGTTTTATTCATTGTTAACCCCAATTCAACTGTTAAAGTGTCAGTTGCGGTTCCACTGTTACCGGAAGAAGAGGTTAAATCACCGGTTAGATTTGTATGTGATCCAAGGGTTGATGATGTGACATCAACACTGATGCTACAGCTTGAATTGGCTGCCACAGATCCACCCGAATAATTGATGCTCGATGTGCCTGAAACAGCAGTTAATGTACCACCCGTACATGTATTGCTGATATTCGAAGGGGTGGCAATCAGAATTTCTGCAGGCATGTTGTCAACAAAATCGATGGCAGTCACAGGTTGATTGTTGACTGTATTGTCAATCGTGAAACTGAGGGTTGTGAAGGCACCACTAACAATAACATCAGGCATGAAGGACTTATCAAAAAGTAACGGGTTTATCACATCAAGCATGTCTGTTGCGGTTCCACTGTTACCCAAAGAAGAGGTGAGGGTTCCACTTACGTTGGTAAAAGAGCCAATTATAGAAGAAGTGACATCAACACTGATTTCACAGGTCGAATTAGCAGCCACTGAGCCACCAGTATAGCTGATGGTTGAAGAGCCAGAAGTCGCCGTTAAGGTGCCACCCGTACATGTGTTGTTGATATTAGCTGGGTTGGCAACCAAAATTTCAACAGGCATGTTGTCAATAAAGTCGATAGAAGTTGCTGGCTGGTTGTTGGCTGAGTTGTCCAAAGTGAATGTGAGGGTTGAGACATCACCGCTTAAAATCACATCAGGTGTAAAGGATTTGGCAAATAACAATGCATCACTGACTGTCAATGTATCAGTAGCCGATCCGCTGTTTCCTAAACTGCTGGTTAAATCACCCGTGGTGTTGAGGTAGTCTCCGGCTGTATCAGTAGTCACATCAACTGTGACAGAACAGCTTGCTCCAGCCGCTACAGTTCCTCCAGTGTATGAAACTGTTGAACTGCCAGATACAGCTGTCAAAGTGCCTCCAGTACAAGTTGTGCTGGCATTGGATGGTGTTGCCAAAATCAAACCAGATGGCATGTTGTCGGTAAAGTCTAAACCAGTCGCGGCTACTGTACTTGCGGCATTGTCTATAGCAAATGTCAATGTAACCACGCCGTTGATTACCGTTGGATTCGGTGAGAACACTTTGCTAAACCCAGGTTGAGGATTCACGGTTAAAGTGTCATTAGCAGTTCCTGAATTACCAGAACTTGATGTTAAATCGCCTGTCGTATTGAGCAGAACTCCTGGTGCAACTGCTGTTACATCAACAGCAACCATACAGCTTACTCCTGCCGGAAGACTTCCACCGCTGTATGTCAATGTGCTTGAACCAACTGTGGCTGTTAAGGTGCCTCCTGAACAGGTAGTACTGGCATTAGCAGGTGAGGCGACTTGCAAGCCTGCCGGAAAGTTATCTGTGAAATCCAAATTGTTTGCCGCCAATGCACTGGTGGTATTGTCTATATTGAACTGCAGTGTTGAGGATTGTCCAACTCCGATCAAATTGGGACTGAATTGCTTGTTGAACGCAGGTGGTGGTTCAATGGTTAATGCGGCATTTGCAGCTGCAGCCAAAAACAAGCCATTATCAGTTAAGTTACTGGTGGTGTTAGGGTAAGTTCCCGCAGTTGCGGTGACGGGCACCTGAACTGTAACATTGAAAGTACAATTGGTGCCGGCCAACAAATTACCAGCAGTAAAGGCAATCACCGAAGTGCCAGATAATTGTGAGCCACTTCCACAGACATCATTTATTGGTAAACCTGTGGCCACCAAGCCAGGTATGACAGCGACTAAATCATGGGTAAATGCCATATTACTGGTATTGATGGTGGCAGCGTTATTGATATTGAATGTGATAACAGCTGTTCCTGTAGCAGTAGTTGGTCCATCAAATGACATGCCAAAACTAACTGCATTGGTTACATTCAGTATATCTGATGCAGAATTCCCAGTGACAGCGAGCCCATTCAACAAACCAGTAGCTGTACTGGTTGTGTTTAGATACATACCTGGAGTTGTTGCTGCGGGTACCTGTAAAGTCACAGAAAAAGTACAGCTTCCTCCAGCAGCCAGGTTACCTCCAGTAAAACTCAGTAAATTTATACCAGACAGCTGGGAGCCAGCACCACATATATCATTGGCTGGTAAACCTGTGGCGGTCAATCCTGTAAGAACAGCATCCAAATCGTCAGTGAATGAAATGTCTGTGAGGGCATTGTTGCTGTCAAGATTGGTAACTGTAAATTCTAAAGTGACCTGGTTTCCCGGATTAACTGGATCATCTGTAAAGATTTTATTGAGCCCAATCACTGTTGAATTGATGGTCAGTATATCGGCAGCCGGATCTATGCTGACATTGGACCCTTGTGTAGCAGTTAGTGAAGAGGTTATGTTGTTATATTGTCCATCAGGGGCACCTAAAGGCACTTGCACATTGATTTCGATGGAACAAGATGTTCCAGTAGCTACGGAGCCCCCAGAGTAAGTAATCAAGGTTGTGCCACTCATGACCCCACCACAAGTATCCATGGTGGGCGGCAGTATGGCACTTAAGTCAGGAGTTCCAGGTAAAACATTTGCCAATGAATCACTGAATGTAATGTTGGTGGCGTTTTCAATCGGGTGAATATTTTCAATGTCGAACCTGAGTGTAACAATATCGCCTGCCACAACCGGGTCATCAACGAAAGATTTAGAAAAAAGCAGTCCAGATACGCGTAAATCAGCAGTGGCGGGATCACTGGCAGTTGATATGCCTGAGATGGTTGCGGAAACATTGCTTGTTACATTGGTATATGTGCCAGGTGTGGTGGCTACTGGTATATCCAAGGTTACGCTGAAGGTACATTCTTCTGAAGGCAACAGGCTACCTCCTGTCAATGTCAGCACATTACCGGGTGCCGTTAAAGTAGAACCAGCACCACATGGAGGATCAGGCGTGGGTGGTAAGTTGATTATGATGCCTGGTAAAAAACTCATGTCATCTGTGAAGCTTATAGCAGTTGCGTCAGTTGGGGCATTTTCACTGTTGCTGAGCCTGAATTCCAAGGTAACACTCCCACCTGGAGCCACCGGGTCATCACTGAATGATTTAACCAAAGAAGGTGCGGCTATAACAAGGAGATCATCTGTTGCTGCCGTATAAACTTCATTTGTTGAGGCTAAATTGGTGGTGGTATTGGTATAAGTTCCAGAGGGTGTCTCTAAAGGGATATCCAAGACAACATCAAAGGTACATGAATCACCTGGATTTCCAGCAGCCGCTAAATTGCCACCACTAAAATTCAACAGGGTAGGGTCCGGTGGAAAATTCGGGAATGGTGGCGAAGGGTTGGTATCATTGGGATCTGGTATTGTTAATACCGAGCCAGCACCACAAGGGTCAATAAGAGGCTCAGGATCAAGACCTCCTGCTGCCACCAAACCATTTGCTGCCATATTCGGGACGGTTCCTGTTCTTGGGAAAATAACGCCACCAATATCATCTGAAAAAGTCAAGTCAGTGATTGCACCATTTGGATCGGTGTTGGTTATGGTAAAACGCAAAGTTGTTGAACCACCTGCCGCTGCTGGGTCATCTATGAACTCTTTGGTGAAAACCGGGGCAAAATTGATAAATAAGTCATCACTGGCTTGATTTCCTGCGATGAAATTACCATCCACTGTTCCTGTTACAGTACTGGTTGTGTTGGTATAAATGCCAGTGGTTGCTCCTACGGGGATTGATAGTTGAACCTTGATTTGACAACTGCTTGCAGCCGCTAAATTTCCACCAGAAAAATCTATCAATGTGGTATTGGCACCGGACACACTTCCTCCACAATCATTGAATAACAAAGAATCGAAGGTCAGTCCAGCCAGCGGAGGTGCCAATGTTGTTAAGTCATCGAAAAATGCTAGATTGGAGGCGGAGAAATTTCTGTCAAAGTTGCTTATTGTAAAACTCAACTCAACATGGCTACCTGGAACAACGGGATCATTTGTAAATTCTTTGGTGAGTGTTAAAGGCGTGCCAGTTAATTCTAAACTGGCTAATGCCATACCGCTAGATAATTGGGTAAAGCCGCTGTTAGAAGTGAAGTCACTGGTTTGATTGTCCACAGTACCAATGTTCGATCCAACCACATCTAAACTGATGGTACATGTTGTACCTGCATTGAGCAAATTGGTGCCCAGCATTTCAAGGAAATTTGTATCGGGAACAGCGGTTATTTCAGCATCGGTACAGTCAGTTGTCAGGTTTGGAGGGTCAGCGACCAAAATTCCGGTTGGAAAATTATCTGTAAACCGGAGACTATTCATGGTGTCCGCATTCAGGGAATTGTCTATGGTGAATGTCAGGGTACTCCTTTGTCCAAAAGGTACAGTAGATGGAGAGAAACTTTTACTGAATCCTGGCCGGTCGGAAGCCACTGTCAAATCAACAGCTAAACTCATCGAAGAGCCTGCAGATGAATTTAACGTCACTGCTGGATTGGTGTGCATACCAATCACAGATGAAGTGACAAAAACATGGATAGAACAAGATTGGTTAGCGCCTATTTCAGCATCAGTGAGTGTAATGGTGCTGCCCCCGTCATTGGCTATTAACGAACCTGATAAACCAAGATCACAGTCAGTTGAAAGTATTCCTGGATCACCAATATCAACTGCTGCGGGTAAAACATCAGTGAAAGACAAGTTTGTAACTGGTGTTCCCGAGTCGTTGGTAATTGTGAAAGTAATCTGGGAATGAGCACCTGGTCCAATGTTATCGGGAGTAAATATTTTAGACAGGGAAGGTTGTGCCAGTACTGAAGTGGTGCTCAAAAAACAAATCAGCAAACACATTGCCCGGTTTTGAAATTTCATTCGTTTTCCCCTTTTTATTGTATGGTTAGTAGAAGTCAGTACTTTTAATACATTGATGATAAAAAAATTGACTTCAGTTAATGGTTCTTGACTACGAAAAGTGAAATTGGATTGGCTTAGACCATTGTAAAAACCTCTGCTGATTATTTCTAAAAAGCAGAGGTTTGTTTTTTAAATCACAATTCTTTTAATTTCTCTTCAATGGCTTCTAATCGAGCGCTTAAAGCTTTGTTTTCAGACTTTAAAGTTTCAATTTCTGCATCTTTCTTTTGCAACTGCGTTCCCAACTCCTTGATAGAAGCCAAAGCCACCCCAGAAGTGTCAATGGTGGCAATTTTGGTTTCAGAGTGACCTAAATTAAATTGAGCGAAGAAATCTTGAGCCATAGGGCCTAAATGTTTTACTGAGTCTTCGTCAAATTTATAATTCCAAACCGCAATGGGTAAGTCCATGACTTTGTTAAGAATTTCTGTAGTGTTGACAAGTTGTATATTTTCTTTGGTATTGACATCGGAGTTTTGTGTTAATGCACCTTGGATGACAACATTACCATTGCTGTCCATGTCTAAATTTGTGTTCACACCATCGTTGCCCACTTTTAAAGACCCATCTGCAAAAACGTTGAATACTGAACCACTTCCTCCAATTTGGTCGATCTGAAATGACCCATTTTTATTGACAAATTTCCAACTTATGTCCGTTGATTGGTTTTCTAATACAAAGCCTGCTTTTCCTGTTGTTTCAACGACATGAATGTTGTTTGACGGATCATTTGTTCCTAAACCAAGCCTGTTATCATTATCTATAACAGTAGTGTTGTTCAAAAATTCTATGCCATCAGGCTGGATAAAAATACTCTTGTCTGCAGAGTTAGGAGCAATTCTGAATGGCAACCTGCTACTGTGCGTGACATCGCGTATAAAGAAGCCTGCTTCATTACCAGCAACATCCCAAGTCTGTGGAGTCCAGCCATTGGTGCCATTTTGCTCTAACCTGACTGTCGGAGTGTCGCCATCAACAATGTGGTTTTCAACCACTGGCGTAGAAGTGCCAAAACCAACACGCCCGCCAGTGTCTACATAAAGCGAGTGTGAACGAGCGCCAGCTTCAATGGTAAATGGTGTTCTGCCACCATCAATGTCATCAATAGAGAATTTATTGGCGCCACCATTACTTGAATCATTGGCTGTCAGTTGCCAATCATTGGAAGTGAAACTGGCCGAATTACTGGTGTCCTGAAACTTAATGCGCAGATTATTCTCTTTGAGTCGGATGGTGTCAAAGCCAAAACTCTCTCCATTGACACAATCTTGTCCTACACATTGTGAACCGACAACAATTTGGTCATCCAGTATTTGCTGATCATTTAACTGATCACCTTCATCCTGGTCAATCACAGTTTGACCGCCTTTGACGGTAAAAACACCACTGATGATTTCAGTTTTATTGTCAGTTAAATTGTTTTTATTAGGTGCCTCTTGGGTTCTTAAGCTTTTTTTATCGATGACAGTAATGAATTGAAACTTATATTGGCCGTCCAGCAATGTTGTCATGCCAATATCTTTTGCCTCTATTGAAAAAACTTCAGTGTTTGAGACAGGGAAAGATTTCAGTTGGCCATCTGGAGTTTGCAGTTCTAAGTGATAATTTTGGTTATATTTAATGCCTGCCAATTCCACTTGATTATTGAAAGCCAAAGCTTCAATTTTTGCCCAAGAAAATGAAGCAGAAGACAACAGTGTTGCCGCTAAAATGATTTTATTGATTTTCATGAATTCCCCACTTATTGTGCTTAATATAAACCAAACATACTACACAATATTTCCTGTGCTGTCATTGATAATCTACAGAAGTTATATCAATGAAAAATTTGAACAATTGTATGGATAAAACGCTTTGAATATTTTGATTTCAAAAAACCACAAAAAGCCATTGACGAAAATCGACAATGGCTCATTGGATCTTGTAAGTACCTGAAAAGATTATTTTTTGACTTTCTTGAATTTCAAGGTGAACCGATCGGTGTTGCCGGTCACGCTGCGACGACCCACTTCATATTCCAATTCATCGTCAGCGCGATAGTGCAGGTTGGAAAAGTCTACCAGTTCAAAGCCGGCAGCTTGGATTTCCTTGATGGCCAAAACCGGATCAAAGCGTCGACGGTTTTCGTCGTTGTTGCCTTCCATGTGTCTTCTGGTATGGTCTACTACGCCATAAATCCCACCCATCTTCAGAGCATCCCAGGCCGCTTCGTTCATGGCCATGCGACCATCTTCGGCGAAGTTGTGGTAGTTTCTGAAGGTCAACACCATATCCGCCTTTTTAACATCCAAATCAGCATTTTCCAAAGAGTAAAAACGCGCCCCTTCCTTGCGGTAAATGTTTGATTCTTCAGCACCCACTTTAACGTGCGCCAATGCTTCGTTCTCCTCAATTAATTTACTGGCTCGACCAGTGCCATAGGCCACAATCAACTCGCCTTCTTCTTTTAATACAGGTGCCAAAACTTTGGTATACCAACCGCCACCTGGCAGTAACTCAACCACTTTCATATCAGGTTGCAAGCCAAAAAACTCGAGGGTTTGTACCGGCATGCGGTTGCGATCACGCGCCACTTCAGCTTCAGTTCTGATGTCAGATTCCAGGGCCATTTTAATCAGATCAGCTGTAGATTTTTCGTGGTCATCTGCCGATGCAGAAAAGGCCAGAGCCGTGAATGCAGTGATGCTCAAAAGTTTCTTCATGATGTCTCCCAATGTTAGAAAAAGCAAAGATTTTAACATTGATGAGTCGATTTATTGTGAAAAACCGCTAATCGTCGGCACTGATTGAATCAGGCCCTTTCCCTGTGGTTTTTTCGTACTTTCCTTTGCCTACTTTTTTGTATTGGGTAAAGCCGTGTTTGGCAATGTTTTTTTCACTCAAGGTGCTGGCAGGTGAGCGGGTGGTTTTACCCTGAAGATTAATTGAACGAATGATTTTTTTAATTGGCGCGCCACAATAGGTACAATGCTTAAAAGGTTCATCCGACATTTTTTGCATCACATCAAAACCACCCAGGCAATAGTCACAATGCTGGTCGGCGTGGGTATTTTCGTAGGTATAAATGGGCATAGCTAAAATAAAAAAAGCACCAGTTGTCAAAAGACAATCTGGTGCTTTTTAGTTTAATTACAAGGCAATCAGTGAATCCCTTTCATGCCTTTTTTCAAGAATGGAGAAATAAGAAACATAAATAAACCAAGTCCAACGCCCAGATAAATTAGCGTCATCCATAATTCATTATATTTATCCAACTGTTGGGCTACTGTGAGTGTGTTAAGTTCTTCAGTATTCAAAGCAGCGATTTTTGCCAGTAATGCAGCTACTACTTCTGACAATGCCGTGGCAAGGAACCAAACGCCCATAACCATACTTACAACACTTTTAATTGATAGCTTGGTTACTGCTGATAAACCAACAGGAGATAAACTTAACTCTGCAGTGGTATGTATAAGATATGCCAAAGCAAGCCATAACCATGCGACTTTACCAGATTCACCTGGGAACATGGCACCTAAAATTAAAGCACCAAAGCCAAGGCCAACCTGGATTAAGCCTAAACTGAATTTCACGGGAGTGGATGGATCACGGTTAGATTTCCCTAATTTAATCCAGATGGCTGCAAAAACAGGGGCTAATGTAAATATAAAAAGAGCATTCAGAGAACCAAATTGTCCAGCGGTAGGTTCGAAAGTTAATTTCTTCGTAGTGCCATCTGCTAATCCGCCAAATTCAGTAATTCCATAATATATGGTGGCTCCACCCAGCAGTATAAGCGTCACTGAAAGAACACTTAAGCTAGCAGCCGACGCATTAGAATCAGTTGCTGTAACCTCGTTTGATTTATCCTTCTCAAAGAAAAATCCAATCAAAATAAATGCCAGAGATATTGCCACCAAAACAGAGACCAGCAATAAAATAAAGATTCCTAAATAAGAAAAGTTTGCAATCCAGTCCATACCACTGCTGTATGCATATTTAGCCAAACCTAAGGAAGCTGCTAGTCCACCAACAATAACAATAGGGACTATGATGTTTTTTATGCTACCGTTGTGCAACTTAAGGTGTTTATTTGCTGAGAAGAACCCCCACAAAGAAAGCAAAATGAAAATCCCACCGGTTAAATAAAATTTCCATAAATCAGTAGAACCTAAATCAGAATTGATGATTTTACGATCAACCACACGGTCTGCAAATAAAGTCATAGAACCAGCTGATTGCTCAAACAATGCCCAGAAAACAATGGTAGATGTGATCAGTACAATCAACACAACCATGCGTGAATATTCTTCATGATTGGTTTGCATGAAACCGTAAATGATGAAACCAATCACAGCCCCGAACAAGATCCAGGCCAGGGGCACCATGTATTCAGCAAAAGAATTAAAAATACCAACAGTACCAAAAATTGAATCAGGAAAGTGGTCGGTAGTCACACTTAACATTGTGATCAAACCTAAGACCAATAAAATCGCCATAAATACTTTGGCAAGACCTTTTTCATGGTCATCGTTTTTGTAAAACATCGAATAAAATATGAGACCAACAATTGAACCCACTAAAAAGATGTTTTGTGTGAAAAAGACAACAGCAATTTTTTGAACCAAGAGCCAAACCACAGCCAAAGACAGGATAGAGACTAGATAAATGCCCCACTCTTTATTGATTGGTCCAATGAAAGATTCTTTTAATACATCTGGGTTAGTGGCTTCTGCATGGCCATAGAGGTATTTTTGACCCCAGATAAAAGTTACTAAGCCTATCAACATTCCCATGCCTGCAGCGCCAAAACCATAGGACCAGCCATAAGTTTCACCCAACCAAGCAC
>JAUHXW010000395.1 GCA_030426705.1 Gammaproteobacteria bacterium | reverse complement strand
TGTTGACCAAACTGACGCAAGGCGCCATCGACGTTATAAGTTGCCTCTTTGCCCTTGGAAAACAAATCAATCGCTTTTTGGCGCATTTCATGGTTCAGCTTCATGTGGCGCATGATGCCTTCTGCCCGATCAATTTCAGAAGTTGAAACCTTGCCATCCACCTTGGCCAACCTGCCCATAGCCAAAAACAAAGCATTAAAGAAACTTTCCTGGGTTTGCTGCTTACCTCCACCTAAAGTCGGGCCAGCAATTTTTTGTTCTATTGAAAATCCTATCCAGGCACCCAGCAGCATGCCGAACCAGCCACCAAATTTAAATCCCAGAATACTGCCAATGATAATGCCCATATTATTTATTTGCTAAGCGAATACAGCCTCGTTAAAATAGCGTTTTGTTTGTATCAAACCCTTCAATGGAAATTCAATTAACCAAAATTCACCAGGGCAAAGTCAGAGACGTCTATGAGGTCGATGACCTACACCTGTTGATGGTGGCCAGTGATCGCCTCAGTGCTTTTGACGTGGTTTTGCCGGATGTTATCCCTAACAAAGGAGCCTTGTTGACGCAAATTTCAAATTTCTGGTTTGATATGATGCGCCCTATTATAAAGAATCACCTCACTGAAATACCAGTGACACAAGTCATTCCGGGTGCCTCTGTTGATTTACAAAAACGTGCCGTGGTGGTCAAAAAACTTAAAGCCTTGCCTTGTGAAGCCATTGTCCGTGGTTTCATCATCGGTTCCGGCTGGAAAGATTACCAAAACAGCGGAGCAGTTTGTGGCATCAAACTTCCTAAAGGATTGCAACAGGCAGAACAATTGCAAGAGCCCATCTTCACCCCTTCATCCAAAGCAGCAGTCGGTGATCACGATGAAAACATCACTTTTGCACAATTGGTCGATAAAATTGGTCAGCAACGGGCTGAACAGTTGAAACAGGTCTCCATCACCATTTATGAAAAAGCCCGTCAGCATGCAGCGGAAAATGGTATCATCATTGCAGACACTAAATTTGAGTTCGGCTTAGACGAAAACGATGAATTGGTTTTGATGGATGAAGTGTTGACACCTGATTCCTCACGGTTCTGGAATGCTGAAAGTTACCAGCTTGGCACCAGCCCGGAAAGTTATGACAAACAATTCATCAGAGATTACCTGGAAACCCTGGATTGGAACAAGCAACCACCTGGACCAAGCGTTCCCGCCGAATTGATAGAAAAAACAGCGGAGAAATACCATGAAGCCTACCGAAGAATCACCGGCCATGCATTCTGATTCGATGAAAGCCTTGATGACCGAGTACCACAAGTCTCACATCAACCGCACCAATCAAATCATTCACTACATTTGTGTGCCCATAATTTTTTGGTCGGTAACAGCCTCTTTGTGGGTGGTTAAACTGCCACATGTGATGAACCTGGCAATGGTTATCAGTGTTTTGTTGATGTTGTATTACATCATCAAAAGCTTCAAGGTGTTCGCCACCATGCTGGTTTTTACAGCCGCCTGCCTGGCTTTAAATTATTGGTTAGAAGTACAAGGTGTGCCCTTATTGACCACCGCCATTGTGTTGTTTATTGCTGCGTGGATAGGACAGTTTATCGGTCATCACATCGAGGGCAAACGACCCTCGTTTTTCAAAGACCTGCAATTTCTTTTAATCGGCCCAGCCTGGGTGGTGTTCAAGTTTTTTAATTTAAGGTTATAAGTAACCCCAAACTAACACCACTTTAACAGGCGAAGCCTATAATATCGCGACTTGACCGATATTAATGAGCCTTTGCAACAAGCGCTACAACAACCCAACTGGCAACAACCCGAATTGGGCCACTGGCTAAAGCACAGCCTGTTGCCACTGTTGATACTGTCGCTGTTTTTGCTGTTACCCAAACCCTGGACAACCTATTCCAACAGCTGGCAACCCACCCTGGAAATCGAATTTGATCAAACGCCAGAAGCTCCTGTACCGATACAGCCCGAACACATTCAGCCTAAAATCATTGAAGCAAAACCAATTGAACCTAAACCCAGTAAAACCAAACCTGATACAGGGACCGCAGGCGGCTCGCCGGCAACCAAACCCAAAGAAATTCAGACTTCAAAACCGATGGAAAAACTCAATGAGAAACCCATGGAGTCTTCAAGCCAACCAGCCACCACCAGTGACATCCTTTTGTCCGCCAAAAACCGCATTTCCATGGACATCCCGATAGAATTTCAAGCCAGGACTGGCCCAGCCAAAGATTTCTACATACCGGAACAAGAAATACAGGATTGGCTGGCCGACATCCCTTTTCTGGATGAATCGGTCGACCGACCCACTGTAGAAATGCGATTTTATGCGGAAGGCTTTACCGGCCACATCGAAAAATTCTTCGATAAAATCACCATCAAAAAAACCTTCACCACAAAATACGGTACCAAAATACATT
>JAUHXW010000394.1 GCA_030426705.1 Gammaproteobacteria bacterium | reverse complement strand
TGTTGGTCGACGACTTTGGCCATGCGGGTGAAGGTGTCTTTGACTTGTGTTTCTGAGCAAATGCCGTGTTCGAGCCAGTTGCAAATGTGCTGGCTGGATATGCGCAGGGTGGCACGGTCTTCCATCAGACCGACGTTGTTGATATCGGGGACTTTGGAGCAGCCAACACCTTGGTCAATCCAGCGCACCACATAACCCAAAATGCCCTGGGCATTGTTGTCCAGTTCATGTTGAATTTGTTCGGCGGTCAGTTTACCTGGATTGGCGCATACCGGGATGGTCAAAATATCATCCAGGCTGGCTCGGGTTCTTTGTTGTATTTGTTGTTGCACCGCAAACACATCGACTTGGTGGTAGTGAATGGCGTGCAAGGTGGCGCCGTTGGGTGAGGGCACCCAGGCACAGTTGGCGCCAGCTTCCGGATGTTCGGTTTTGGTGGCCATCATTTTGGCCATTTCATCGGGCATGGCCCACATGCCTTTGCCGATTTGGGCTTTGCCGGTAAAGCCACATTCAAGGCCAATATCCACGTTCCAGTCTTCATAGGCTTTGATCCAAGGCATGGTCTTGATTTCAGCTTTGGGTGCCATTGGGCTGAGTAACATGCTGGTGTGGATTTCATCACCGGTGCGGTCCAAGAAGCCGGTGTTGATAAAGACAATGCGGTCTTTGACCTGTCTGATACATGCTTTGAGGTTAACTGTGGTGCGACGTTCCTCATCCATCACGCCGATTTTCACCGTATGTCTCGGCAAACCCAACTCATCTTCAACCCGATTGAACAGGGTATTGGCAAAGGCCACTTCTTCAGGGCCGTGCATTTTTGGTTTCACCACATAAACACTGCCGGTTCTGGAGTTACACAAGGGCCCTAAGCCTTTCAGGTCATGCATGGCAATCAACACGCTGATCATGGCATCCATGATGCCTTCGGGTACTTCGTTGCCTTGCGAGTCAATAATCGCCGGGTTGGTCATTAAGTGGCCGACATTGCGGCAAAACAGCAGGCTACGACCATGTAAAGTGACGTCATCTCCCGACAATGACTGAAAGGTTTTGTCCTGGGCAGCCTTGCGGGTCATGGGCTTGCCCCCTTTTTCAAAAGTATCGGTCAAATCACCACGCATCAGGCCCAACCAGTTGCGGTACACACCCACCTTGTCTTCTCCATCCACTGCGGCCACTGAGTCTTCAAAATCCTGAATGGTGGTCACCGCCGCTTCCAGGGTTAAATCCTTCACACCAGCTTTATCGGTTTGACCTATGGCAGAATCGGCATCGATTTCAATAATGACATGCAAACCATGATGTTTGAGTAATATTTGTGTTGGACTATCAGCTTGACCATTAAAGCCAACACATTGGTCAGCTTGCAGCAAAGGGCTCGTGTCATTTAACAAGTCCACCACCAATTGCTGGTTTTCAATGCGGTATTTTTTCACATCGTGGTGGCTGCCATTTTTTAAGGGAAAATGTGAATCCAGCAAATCACGACCATAAGCGATGACTTTTTGTCCCCTGATTGGATTGTAGCCAGCGGTTTTCTCCGCGCCATCTGATTCAGGTATAACATCAGTACCATACAACGCATCGTACAAGCTGCCCCAACGGGCATTGGTGGCATTCAATGCAAAACGTGCATTGGAAGTCGGTACCACCAATTGTGGCCCCGCTTGTTGGGCGATTTCTTCATCAATATTTTCAGTGCCAATTTGAAAATCGTCACTTTCTTCAACCAAATAGCCTATTTGTTTAAGGAATGACACATATTTACTGTGACTAAAGTCTGATCTGTTTTCGATTAGCCATTGGTCTATGTTTGCTTGCAGCTCATCTCTTTTCTTGAGAAGTTGTTGATTAACAGGTGACAGCTCAGCAATGACACTGGCAAAAGATTGCCAAAATTGATCGGGACTGAATTGGAGATCCGGTAGAACTTCCAGATCGATAAATTGAGCCAAAATCTGATCGACTTTGAGTGAGCTTTTAGCCGTGTATTGAGTCATTGTAATTCCTGTTTTGACGGAAGATAAAAGACGAAACCTTTTTATTTTATAACAGCTTTTTAGACTAAAAACTCTAAACAGGGCAAAAATCAGACAAAAGTATGAAAAAAAATATTTTTTAAAAATTTCGTCAAAAAACAGTTTAAATGTAGTGAAAATGTGCTTAATATGCATGAACTTGTTTAGTCAAACGTTTGTTTGATTTACTGTAAAGAACGTTTTTTAATCGTGTGGTTACAACAACCATGAACAACAATCAGGACTTTTAGATATGTCAAATTACCAAGCAGAAGTGCAAACAGCCGATGGTTTAATCAAAGAAAACCAATCACCCTGGGCGGCCATCAATCCCGAATATGTGGCCCGCATGAAATTGCAAAACCGTTTCAAAACCGGTCTGGATATTGCCAAATACACCGCCAAAATCATG
>JAUHXW010000059.1 GCA_030426705.1 Gammaproteobacteria bacterium | reverse complement strand
AACATGACTTTAGTAAGGTGCTTTTGATGTCTCAATCAGTTAGAGTATGCCTCAGTCAAATGACTCATCAGGACTGCTGAACTTTTCATCAGTCTGACAGGTCTACAAACAATTTGCATCGAAGAGGTATCTATGTCATTAAGTCTACGAGGAAAGTGGCTGTCACTGCTGCTGGTTTTATTCATTTCTTTCAATACCTGGGCCAAGTTACCCAAAGGCATTGAAAATATCACATCAGTTGAGGGAATCACTGAGTACAAACTCGATAACGGTTTACAGGTCTTATTGTTCCCTGATAAATCACAGGAAACCATCACTGTTAATGTCACTTATCATGTTGGCTCGAAACATGAAAACTATGGTGAAACAGGTATGGCGCATTTATTGGAGCATTTGGTGTTTAAAGGCACCCCATCGATTGCTAATATCAGTAAAGAACTGACCGATCGTGGTTTTGAAGACAATGGCACTACCTGGTTTGATCGTACCAACTATTTTGAAACTTTTCCAGCATCAGAAGAAAACCTGGATTGGACTTTGACTATGGAAGCTGATCGCATGGTCAACTCATTCATCGCCAAATCAGACTTGGACAGTGAAATGACCGTAGTTCGTAATGAATTGGAAAATGGCGAAAACAATCCTTTCAGAATCCTATTCCAAAGATTGTACGCCATTTCAATGGACTGGCACAATTATGGAAAATCAACCATTGGTGCACGTTCTGATCTTGAAAATGTAGATATTTCTAACTTGCAGGCATTTTATAAAAAGTATTATCAACCGGACAACGCCACTTTGATTATCGCTGGTAAATTTGATGAAGCCGAAGTTTTACAAAAAATCAAAAACACCTTTGGCAAAATCAAAAAGCCAAAGCGCCAATTGCCTACTTTGTACACAGAAGAGCCAATACAGGATGGTGAACGTTTTGTGACCATCAGAAGACCGGGCGACATCCAAATGATTGGTATCAGTTACAAAGCACCAGCTGGTGCTGATGAAATGTTCCCTGCAGTGACTTTATTAAATCAAATCATGTCTAACCAGACCAGTGGCCGTTTGGTAGAAAACGTAGTTAAAAAAGAATTGGCTGCCAGTATTTTTGGCTTTCCTATTCAAACCGCTGAACCTGGAACCACCATGTTTTTTGCCCAGTTGAGCAAAGACAAAGACATCGAAGCAGCCAAAACAGCTATGCTTGCCACTTTGGAAGATGTGGCCAAAAACCCAATTACTGAAGAAGAACTGAAACAGGCCAAAGCTGACTTAATCAAACAGTTTGAATTGGCTTTTAACTCTTCAAGCGGCATTGCACTACAAATGAGTGAATGGGTTGGTATGGGTGATTGGCGCTTGATGTTTTTGGACCGTGATCGCATGGAAGCCATGACTTTAGAGCAAGTACAACAAGCCGCTGAAGAATATTTGGTCAATGACAACCGCACTTTGGGTTATTTCCTTCCCGAACAAGAGCCCAATCGTGCTGATTCAATCACACGCTACACTGTGGCAGAAATTAAAGCCATGGTTGAAGGTTATGAGGGCCGTGAAATGGTCGCTCAAGGCGAAGATTTTGACCCATCATTCGATAACATCGATGCCCGAACTACGCGTGTAATTTTACCTAATGATGCACAAATGGCTTATGTCAATAAACAAACCAGAGGCGATGCTGTTGTTATGCGGTTGAGGTTAGATTTGGGTAATGAAGAAGCCTTGTTTAATCAAGCCATTGCTGGTCGCTTGACTGGCGGCATGTTAGACCGTGGGACTGAAAATTACACACGCAGCCAATTGAAAGCCAAATTTGATGAACTTAAAGCCAACTTGAGTGTTTCTGGTTCAGCCACTGGTGCATCGGTTAATGTCACCACCACCCATGAAAATTTGCCTGCGGTGGTTGGATTACTTGAAGAAGTGTTGAAAAAACCTGCTTTTGATGCAGAAGAACTGGAAATTTTGAAACGCGAAATCATTGTCGGCCTGGAGCAACAAAAGCAACAGCCAACTTCACAAGTTTTCCGTCAGTTGGGCCGCCACCTGAATCCTTATGAACCTGGTCACCCTCGCTACCAAATGAACATTGATGATGAAATCCAAGCCATCAAAGATGCCACTGTTGAAAATCTGAAATCTTTCCACGCTCGATTTTATGGTGGTCAGGATGCGGACATCAGTATCGTTGGAGATTTTGACGAAAAACAGGTTAAATCTGCAATCCGTCAATTATTAGTTGACTGGGTCAGTGATGTTGAATATCAACGCATTGAGTCAAAATACACAGTGGTTGACAGCATCAATAAGTTTATTGACACCCCTGATAAAGCTGGCGCTGCCTTTGGTGCCATGTTGACCATGCCAATCAGTGATGACCACCCTGACTATCCTGCGTTGGTGGTGGCCAACCAAATGTTTGGTGGTGGGTTTATCAGCAGTCGATTGTCAGCACGTTTGCGCAAGCAAGATGGTTTGAGTTACGGAGCAGGTTCATTTTTCAATGCTTCTTCCTTTGATGAAAACGCGACATTTGGAGCTTACGCGATTTGTGCCCCAGAAAACTTGAACAAGGTTGAAGTTGGGTTCAATGAAGAATTGATGAAAGCGATTAAGGAAGGATTTACTCAGGAAGAGTTGGACAATGCCAAAAAGTCAATTTTACAAAACAACAAGATTGATCGCGCCAAAGACAATCGTTTGGCAGGTAACCTCGTTAATTTCATAGACCTCGACAGAACCCAGCAATGGAACAAAAAATATGAGGATACCATTGCCAACTTAACCCTTTTGCAAGTCAATATGGCTTTTCAAAAATACGTGAAACCTGAAAGTTTCTCAGTCATCAAAGCGGGTGATGGCAAAAAGGTTCGCGGTGAATAAACCTTAGTACAATACTTGATTCAAGCCGGAGTTCGCTCCGGCTTTTTTGTGCCGGTTAAAAAATCAGCGTCATCTGGAGAGCTGCTGAGCAGCTCGACTGGCGCTCTTGGTTAGGCAGAGCATGTAATCAAGGCGGTTTGTCGAAGACAAGAAGCCTTGATGGAAAGCTCGATAAGCCGTGAGCGAAGAGCAGGCAATAGAGGTCAGGCGATTTTGCAGAAAGCAAAGAAGCCTGACCGAAATGCCGTAGCTCGTGAATCAGAAAGAGTAAGCCCGAGGTTACAAGCCATGCTCGCCGTGGTCTCGGTCTCCGTTCCTGACTCGCCCCTAACACCGCCATCCTTGGCGGCGGCTTTCAAATTAGTAGGGATCAGATTTGAATGACGCCTCCATGGAAGGAGGTGTGCTGCGTAAGCTCGGAGCGGAAGCGTAAGACCCAAGAGCATTCCTTCTGTTACAATCCTTGGTTTTTAAACAGAGCGATGATGCCATGAAAATTTTGACCACCCTATTTTGGACCATATTTTTGAGTTTCAACCTCAATGCAGAAACAAAAACCAAACTGTATTCAGCTGACTTTCTCGAACAAGTGGCCACCTTGAGAGATGCTGCTTTGAGCAATCAAATGGCTTATGAGTTGACTGAATCTTTAACCACTGAAGTTGGTGCTCGTTTGGCTGGCAGCCCGGGTGATGCCAAAGCTGTGGCTTGGGGCAAAGCCAGGTTTGAAGCTTTGGGTTTTGACCAGGTGACATTGGAACCGGTTACCTTTGACCGGTGGACCCGTGGTCATGAGTCAGCTGAAGTGATTGCTCCCTACCCGCATCAATTGGCCATCACTGCTTTGGGCAGAACCCATCCAACACCAAAAGATGGACTAACCGGAGAAATCGTGCATTTTGCCACTTTAGCAGACCTTGAAGCGGCTGATCCCGAACTGGTTAAAGGCAAAATCACTTTTATTTCAAACCGCATGGAAAGGCACAAAGATGGTTCAGGATATGGTAAAGCTGTGGGCGCCAGAGGCACAGCTGCGCAGGTCACTGCCGCCAAAGGTGGCATTGCCGCCATCATCAGGTCCATTGGTACTGATGATAATCGCACACCACATACCGGCGCTGCCAAATATGACAAAGCAATTCCTTCCGTGCCAGCTGGTGCCATTTCAAATCCGGACGCTGATTTATTGGTTAATATGCTCAAACGCCAACAACCAGTAACCATCACAATGACTTTAACCTCTCATTGGGATGGAAAATACACTTCACACAATGTGATAGGTGACATGCTGGGTACAGATCAGAAAGATCAGTACATTGTGATTGGTTGCCACCTGGATTCCTGGGATTTGGGCACAGGCGCCATTGATGACGCTTCTGGCTGTGGGCTCACTATGGCTGCTGCCAAACTGATTAAGGAACACATAGGTCCATTGAAAAAAACCATTCGTGTGGTGCTTTGGGCCAATGAAGAATACGGACTATCAGGTGCAACAGCCTATCATGAAGCACACAAAGATAATCTGGCCAATCATATTTTGGGTGGCGAATCTGACTTTGGTGCTGGCCGTATTTATGGATTTGGCACCCGTGTTTCTGAACAAGCATTACCCATAATTGACGCCATCAGCACTTTACTCAAACCCTTGGGTATTGAATATCAAAACAATAAAAGCTCATCTGGTGCTGATTTAATCCCATTAAGGAAAGCGGGCATGGCAGTTTTTAGTCTTAAACAGGATGGCACCCAATATTTTGATTATCACCATACTGCCAATGATACTTTGGACAAGATTGATCGAGATGAATTGGCGCAAAACCTTGCTGCCTGGATTGTGGTTACCGCAATGGCTGCCAACACTGACCAGGATTTTGGTTTTGGCTTAGTTGAAAAACAATGATTTTTCATATGACTTTCCGCATGCGACATTTAGTGCAAAAGTTGATACAATCTTTTCTTTTTGTGCAGAGAGGAGCGTATGTCCAATAGAATTTCAATTGCCAAGTTTATTCCCTTGGTTTTTATTTTGGTCCTGGTCTTGATAGGGTCCAGGTTTTGGGTCAGTGTACCAGCGGGTCATGTCGCTGTTGCCACCTTGTTTGGTGAAGTCCAATCCGACACTTATAAAGAAGGATTGAATATTCCGGTTAACCCACTGTTAAAGTTTCATGAATTTGATGTGCGTGAAAAAACCCACTTTGAACAAGCCCAGGTACCTTCACAGGATCAGTTACAAACTAAAATTGATGTTTCGGTTCAGTATCGTCTGAATGGCGACATGGCCAATAACATTCTGAAAGATACTGGTAATATCGATAAAATGATAACCGTACAATTGGTTCCAAAATTACGTTCACTGTTGCGTGAACAAGGTAAATCAATCAAGCGCGCAGAAGATTTTTTCCTGGAAGAGACTCAAGAAAATCTCCAAACTGATTTAACGGCTGGCCTGGCTGAATATCTTGAACCCAAGGGCATCAATGTTTCAGCTGTGTTAATTCGTGATATTTCACTGCCTCCTTTCATCACTCGAGCCATTGAGGCCAAAAAGGAACGTGAGCAAGAGGTAGAAAAACAAAAAGCAGAACTGGAGCGTTATAAGACTGAACAACAACAATTAATTGCAGCTGCCGAAGCACAGCGCAAAGCTGCTGAAGAAGAAGCAGAAAAACGTAAATTGTTGGCCGATGCCCAGGCTTATGAAATTGAAAAAATAAACACAGCCATAGGCTCAAACCCGAACTATGTCAAATTACAAGCTTTAGAAGCATTGAAAAGTATATCAAAAGACCCTGCTTCTAAAATTTATTTCATTGACAGTGATTCAGCGCAACCGTTACCGTTGATGCATTTGTCTGACAACAAATAAACTGCGTTTACATTTAATTTTGAGCGAGTCAGTTTTTGGCTCGCTCTTTTTTTAGAACAGGTTCTCCATGCAAACATTCGGCAAAAGACAACTTGAAATCAACTACCTGAAAATCTTTAGATTTTCGGCTTTGATCGTTACATTTTTGGTTTCATTACCACCTACCATAGTCATCAGTGTTTTCTTTGATTTCGGCTGGTTGTTGCGGATTTTATGCTTTCTAACAAGCTGGCTGATTCTATTTGGTTTGTTTTACTGGTATTCCAAACATTGGTATCGAGCTTACCACTACACATTGTTGGATGTTGGGTTAAGAATCCATAAAGGGGTGTTTTGGCAACAGCAACATACAGTACCACGCAACCGTGTGCAGCACATTGACATCACCACAGGTCCTTTGGAACGTCGTTATGACTTGAGTAAATTGGTGTTGCATACCGCAGGGACACGCAATGCTTCGGTTACACTGCCCGGTTTATTACAAGCAGATGCAGCCGCTTTGCGTCAGGAACTGATTAACACCAATAACAATGAAGATACGGTTTGAGCAACGATAAAGTCATGGAATTAAAAACCGAAGGTTACCGTTTACACAAATCATCACCCTTGTTTCTGTTCATCGAAGCCATCAAAAAGAGCGTGGTACCTCTCGCCATTGGTATTATTGGCACCAGTGGTGACCGACAGGATTTTATCATCCTGGCCATCGCCACTTTTGCTTCAATAATGACCATCATACAGTTCTGGTTTTATCATTATTGGTTGGAAGAGGATCGCCTGGTGGTTAAGGAAGGCATTCTGTTCAAATCTTTACGCCAGATTCCTTATGAGCGCATTCAAAACCTGAACATCGAAAAAAACCCACTGCATAAGCTGTTTAAAGTGGCTACGCTACAAGTGGAATCAGCTTCTGGTGTCAAACCGGAAGCCGTCATACGGGTGATTGCTGATGAGCAAGTCAAATTCATTCAGCAAACCATTAAGGACAAAGCAGCCATTGTTGAAGCAGTGACACAGGATGAACAATCCAACGACACAAAAGAAACTCCTGTCATTTATCAAATGACCAACAAGGATGTCGCCACCTACGGGTTCATCTCGCATAAAGCTTTGATACCTATTGGTATCGTGGGTTCGATATTGTCACAGAATGATTATTATCGGGGTAAATTCATCAATTTCATGCAAAAGTTTGTGGGTGATTTGCATGTGGAATTGTGGGGTTGGTCTGAATGGTTGCTTTACAGCCTGGCATTTGGCTTGATGACTTTAATGGTTATTTGGTTGTCATCCATTGCTTTGGCTTTTTTAAAACTCCATCAATTCACTTTGAGTAAAGAAGGTAAAAATCTGCATGCTGAAATGGGGCTTTTGACCAAAATTACCGCCAACATCCCCATCAAAAGAATTCAGCTCATCAAAATCAAGCACTCACCCCTGCACCGCTATTTCAGAAAAGTCAGCATCAAAATGGAAACAGCGGGTGGCGTTACCGAACAAAGCGGTATAACCATGAATTGGATTGCCCCCCTGACCACACGACCAACAGGACAAAAAATAATCAGCCAAATTCAACCTGAAGTTGATTGGCAAAATATCCAATGGAAGAACCTTGAACCACGAGCCTGGAAACGGGTGTTCAAAAAAATCATGTTGGTCATTCTATTGCTTATGCTGCCCTTGCTGTTTTTTTATCAATGGGTTGGTTTGTTGCCCTTGTTGTTGGTTCCTTTTGCCTTTTTATATGCCAAAGCCTATATCAACAACGCAGGTTACGCCGTTAACAAGCAAGTCATTGCCTATCGACGAGGGGTGTTTTTCCACACCATCAGCATCGTGAAAATAGCCAAAATACAAAATATATCATACCTGCAAACCCCATTTGACCGACGCAATCAAATGGCAAGAATCACTGTTGATACAGCTGGTTCAAACCCGGTTACCCAAGATATTGACTTACATTATCTTGATATAGATAAAGTGCTCGAAATCCAGTCATTACTGGCCAAAGAAGTCAGTCAATCACAATTTGTTTGGTAAAAAGGTATGCCCTTGGGGCTTCATTCACTTTTGTTCCCGACTAAAGTGAAAGCGACCGCAGCGGGCATGGCTTATAACTTCGCGCTCTTCGCCTCTGATTCGCTATCGCTCACGGCTTATCGCTCATTGCATCAAGGCTTCTTTGCTTCGCAAAACCACCTTGATTCCATTCACTGCCTAACCGGCTCGGCGGGTCGAGCTGCTCAGCAGCTCTCCTCATTGACTGATTGATTTACCTGAGCCGTTTGATCATTCTTGCCATCACCTGGTTTTTACTGATGAACTGATGTTTGATGGCAGCAGCTACGTGCAAAAGTATAGTCACGAATAAAACCTTAGCCGCGATTTCATGAACCTCTTCCATCACCTCATGCAAATCATGCATTTCACCCATGGGTGTGGGGATGGCAAATAAACCAAAAACATTGATGTCCGCGCCACGTGTCCAAATCAACATGGGCCCGCTGACTGCCATCACCAAAACTGACAATAACAACACCCAATGAACCAATTTACTGATTGCATTCAAGGCTTTTTCCTGCTCAACTGGATCTGGTGATTTGGTTACCATACGCCAGATGACCCTGAACAACAGAAAAGCAAAGACCAGACCGCCGGTACCTATATGTAAACGCAACCAAAAGGATTTTTCATCACCACGAGGCATGTCATTAAAATAAAACCCCACAGCCAACATGCCAATAACTATCAATGCACTTATCCAATGATTAAACCTTGATACTCCACCATAATGCTCATTTGTATCTTTAAGACTCATACTAACCTCAGGTTAAAACGGTAAATCCAAATCTTCTCTCACAGCCAGTAACTGCTCACGGAACTGTTCTTTGATTTTTTCTAATGCAGCCTCATCATCCGCATCAAACCGAATCACCAGACAAGGCGTGGTATTTGAACACCTGACCAATCCCCAGCCGTTGGCAAAATCCGCTCGAATACCATCAATCGTGGTGATTTTGGCATCGGAAAATTCAGCTCGACCTATAAATTCATCCATAAACTTGTAGTGCTCCCCTTCTTTCATGTGAACTTTAAGCTCTGGTGTATTTACACTGTTGGGTAAAGTATCAAAAACTTCTTGTGGCAATTCATCTTCCTGGTCCAATATTTCAAGCAAGCGAGCTGCTGCATAAATACCATCATCGAATCCAAACCAACGTTCATTGAAAAAGAAATGACCGCTCATTTCACCAGCCAAGGCGGCATTGGTCTCTTTGAGTTTGGCTTTCATGAATGAATGACCCGTTTTCCACATGATGGGCATGCCACCATATTGCACAATTTGTTTTGGCAAATGACCTGTACACTTCACATCAAAAATGACACTGGAACCAGGTTGTCTGCTGAGTACATCTTTGGCAAACAGCATGAGCAGACGATCCGGGTTGATGATTTCACCTGACTTGGTTACCACACCTAAACGATCACCATCACCATCAAAAGCAATACCAATGTCCGCATCCACAGATTTCAATGTAGTGATCAAATCCTGTAAATTTTCAGGAACACTCGGATCTGGATGGTGATTAGGAAAACTGCCATCGACTTCACAATGCAAAGGAATCACATTACAACCGATTTCCTCAAGTAATTCAGGAGCAATTTCCCCCGGAATGCCATTGCCGCAATCAACCACAACAGTGGGTTCATTTTCCAGTTGAATTTCAGAACTGATGTAATCAATATAATCGTCAGCAATGTCCAATTCCTGAACATCACCCTCACCTGTTTTCAAATCACCTTCTGCTATCATGTCGTATAGATTAGCTATCAACTTACCTGCCAGAGTTTCACCATCCAACATGATTTTTAGTCCATTATAGTTTGAAGGATTATGACTGCCAGTGAGCATCACCCCGGAACCTGTCTCCAGGTGATGTGTTGAAAAATACAACACACCGGTTGGTACTGCGCCGATATTTATCACGTCACAGCCGCTGTTTTTAATCCCTCTAATCAAAGCTTCCAATAATGAAGGTCCAGACAAACGACCATCTCTGGCCACCACCACAGAAGTTCTTCCTCTGTTTTGGTTTTCTGTACCAATGGCCTGACCTATTTGCTCAACGGCATCAGTTGTCAAGGTTTCATTGACAATGCCTCTGATGTCATAAGCTTTGAAAATTGACCTGTCAGGCAACGCTTTTGGTTTAGATTCCTGTGGGGAACCATCAGATAACTGTTTGTCTTTACCAATTTTTTCAATTTGATCCCGATTTCCCTTACCCACTTTACTTGATGGTACATAAACCGGATCAGCTTCAAGCTGCTTGCTTTTGATCACTTTCAATTCTTCTATCCTCTCTTTTCTCTTGTGATAAGTCGCCACAGTTAATGCCAGCGCTGCCAGAGTAGCAATGATGCTGCTGAATAAATTCATGCTAAAAAGGCCAGTATAAGATTGCTCCACGGCATAACTCACATAAAAGTGTGAATCAGGCACTTTGAGTTCTTTGGTTTGATAAGAAGAATTCGAGTCAACATTACCCCATTTTTGTAATTCCACACTGCTCCAACTGCCTGCTTTCTGAATCAAGGACAATTGGCTTTTGGCAAAAGTCAACTTTTGGGGTTTGATAATCATATCCACAGGATAACTGGCCACTACATAGGCTTGTTCAGGCTTTTGGATGTAGACAAAATTCAGGTATTGGTTTTTCTGACCATATAAATGGATTTCAGGCAATTGCTCTTGTTGTAACTCACTGGTCGCTCTGATCATATCCAGTGTGGCAAAATTAATGCCAGGGAATACCGGGTCTGGTTGTATTTTTCCGACAGGCTCCACAACTCTGATAAACCTCAGGGCATTTGGAATTTCGGCATTTAATTTTTCAACAATATGCTCATCATCAGGATTTTCCATGATGATAGATGCGGCCAAAGCTTTGACTTTCTTGGTGCTGGCATCTACAGATTGTACCAGTGCTTCACTTTGACTTTCCAGGTGACTTAATGCTTGTGTTTCAAACCAATTATTTTTCAGGATGTACCCAAAAAAAAGAAAAAATAACAACGAAACCAGAAAAGCCGGTGTCCATACCAATTCATCCTCAAGTTTAACTAAAGGCTTGGCTTTTTTGTTCTTGTTATCTGCTGACTCCGATGATTCATCTGAACGCTCAGTGGCATCATTGACCTCATCATTCACCGATTCGTCATCGTTTTTCTTCGGCATTAACTTAGACAATAAATCTTTCACATCCATTAATTCACTCCAGTGTGACCAAAGCCACCTGCTCCCCGCAGGCTGTCATCAAATGATTCAACCTGATTCAATTGAACCTGAATCACTGGTAAAAAAACCAACTGCGCGATTCTGGCACCACGTTCAACCACATAATCATTCTCAGAACGGTTCCAACATGACACAAACAGTTGGCCTTGATAATCAGAGTCAATCAAACCAACCAAATTACCCAAAACCAAACCATGCTTATGTCCCAGGCCTGATCGAGGCAGGATAACTGCCGCCACCTGAGGGTCTGCTATGTGGATGGCAATTCCAGTAGGAATCAACTGCGTTTCTCCAGCTTTGATGTTCAATGACTCTTTAACACAAGCCCTTAAGTCCATTCCCGCAGAACCTTGTGTTGAATGTTGTGGCAAACCAAACTCTTCAACAAAGTCCTGATCCATTATTTTCAAATCTATAGATTTCATCTGATTTTCTTTTTGTTATGAGTATGCTGAACATGGGTTGCAAACCTGTTCCAAGAATTATTTTTTCAATCGCCCAGTAATACTTCTTTTTAAGTCAAAAGAGACCATTGCTCAAATTGTGAACAAAAGTTTCAAGGAGATGATTGTAAACCACATTCCATAAAATCGCCAATTGTTATCCCTTCCTACAACCTTGTAGGAATACATTGACAGCAAAATTGTCAGCAAAACCCTATCATCAACATTTTTTGTCAATAATTCCATGAACTTAACCACAAAACATAACTTAATGCCGAGAGAAAAACTGGTTGAATTAGGCGCTGATTTTCTGAGCGATGCTGAATTGTTAGCCATCTTTTTGCGGACTGGTGTTGCCGGTAAGCCCGTCTTGCAATTAGCCAAAGAGCTGTTGGATGATTTTGGCAATGTGCGTGCCATTATTGATGCCAGCCTTGCCGACTTTACTGCTGTTAATGGCCTGGGTATTGCAAAATTTGCACAATTACAAGCGGCCAGTGAGTTGGTCAAAAGAGCCATCAACGAAGGCTTACAGCAACAAACTTTCAATGATCCACAAGTTGTTGACCAGTTCTTGTGTGCCAATTTTTCAATGACCAAGCATGAACGGTTTGCCGCCTTGTTTCTTAACAGTAAAAATCAACTCATCACATTCGAATATTTGTTTGATGGCAGCATCAACTCTGCACAAATCTACCCACGGACTGTTGCCCAACACTGTTTGAAACACAATGCAGCAGCGGTCATATTTGCCCATAACCACCCTTCTGGTGATGTACAACCCAGCCAATCTGACATAAACCTGACCATCCAAT
>JAUHXW010000393.1 GCA_030426705.1 Gammaproteobacteria bacterium | reverse complement strand
CAGCAACTCATCCCGATTGACCACTGCATCAATAAAACCAGCTTCCACTGCTTGCTCAGGATTGAACACTTCTGAAAGTAACATCGCTCGGTGCACATGCGATGCGTTCAAACGAAAATCACACAAAGCCAGCGCACAATGCGGCATGGTCAACCCATTTTTTACCTCATTGGCCACAATTCTATAATCACCAGTTACACCCAGACGATAATCACCAGTCAACAGCAGAAAAGCACCCAAGGCAATTGCATGCCCATTACACGCCACAATCACCGGATGAGGATAGGCCATCATACGATAAGTCAACCAAAACCCACCCATCAACATCTTAAAAGCATTGCCCACCCCTGTACGCAGGACTTTCAAATCAAACCCGGCACAAAAAACCTCAGCCCGCCCCGTCAGAATGATAACCGCCCGCTCCTTTTCGGCCGCATCAATCGCCTGATTCAGCTGTGCCAGGAAATCTGGCGAAGCCACATTGGCATTGCCATCATCCATGATAATGGTGGAAACTTTATTTTCAATGGTGTAGGTAACAAGTTGGGTCATTTTAGAACTGTTTAATAGAATCATTTGATTGTAGCTGAATACAATGGCCTTGTCATTCTGAGAGAATGAAATGAATCTTTTATCAATGTACTACTCACAATGAAGATCGAGAAATGAATTATTTAAACCAGTTGTTTTGTTTCTGATATTTATGATAAAACCATATAGATTAAACTTCGTATAACTACCATGAAAACAATTACTGCTTTATTACTTGCGTTCAGTTGTGCCAATACACTGGCTGCAACCATTTACAATGACCGCAATAACTGGCTTAACGCCACAGTCGCACCCATTGTCACTGAGTCATTTGATAACCAAATATTGGATGCCACTATGATTACATTTGATGGCGGCATCACCGCAACAGGTTCTAATCCCATGGGAGCCAATCAGGACAATGGTGTTTTCAATGCTCAATGGGAATTCAGAATTTATAACCCAGGTGCTGATAATGGCTTTGCCAGTATAACCGTTACTTTTCCTTTACCAGTGATGGCATTTGGAATTGATATTAACAGCATCAGCTCCTCCCGAGGTGCCAAAATATCCGGAGACTGGGATGGCAATGGTGACCAGGTTACCGATTTGTGGACCCATCATGGTGCAACCAGTAATGGTTTTTTTGGTGTGGTTGGAAACCAACCATTCTCCGAATTCACCATTTTTGCTGCCGACGGATCAACAGTAGGCAATGACTTCATCACTGCTGATGATTTGAGCTATGAAGATTTAGATTTAATCTTTACAGATGATTTTGAGTAATGAGCATCATGCATCACTTTATTCACCCCCGGAAGAAAATTGTCTTTGAAGGCTTGGTTAGCCACACAAAGGTATTACCAATCTTTGCTCATTGAGTGTCCAACAAAAATTGTTAATCACCAATTTTACAGAAATAACGCATTTATAAAGATCAATATGAAAACCTAATCGTCATACCGGCGCAGGCCGGTATGACGTATTTTTGTCATCTTCGTGCTTGACACGCACTGCTGTCCGGAGAAACATTCAAAATGTCCGTTTACGTCATTCCAGCGAAGGCTGGAATCCTCTAAAACTCAAGTATATGGTCTTTTTCGAGAAGACTCCTGCCTTCGCAGGAGTGACGTTTTTAAGTTTATTGTTCCATTTGAATCTGAATTTATTTTAATTTCAGCTATTTATACCTTCATTCAATATTTTAACCGGACAGTAGTGTGCTTGACACGGGGATCCATTTTAGTAAATCTTGAATTGAACTCGAGTCAAACAAATAATAGATGATTATCTATCATTTATATTCTGATTGTAATTAAGCAACGCTTTTGCAAATAATTGATTTCGAGGTTTAAACTTCAAAGTTGAAGATAGTTCTGAAAAAAGCACATAAATCGCATAAGTAAGGTTGGCAAATTTTGGTGTATTTTCATCCGTTAAAAATTTAACTTTTGAAGCTGTGTTTACATATTGGATAAACTTATCTTTTTTTATTTCAATTTGTTGTGGATTTAAATTATGTGCAAGTTTATTCCTCATTGAATTAACTTGTTCTAAGCCAGACCAAATCCATTGATTTTCTCCAGATTCGACAAACGCTCTTGTCAATCCTAAAACATGCATGAACCCTAACCTCGCTTCCATTAAATATTTGTCTTTGATAACCTTGGATGCGCAATACTCTCTCATTAAATCCTCCAATAATAAATGGCCTTTTAGAAGTATCAATGTTTCGCTTTTAGTTTCTAGGGATATATTCTCAAAAAACTTCTTCGATTCTTTTTCAAACAAATCTGAGTCCATAATCTATTCCATACTTATAAATAGATCCCGGGTCAAGTCCGAGGATGATGGTAGTAGGGACATGAATAATTTAGACTCACCCAGCCTTCTTCAAATACACCAATAACAGC
>JAUHXW010000058.1 GCA_030426705.1 Gammaproteobacteria bacterium | reverse complement strand
TAAGGACACTGTGGACTTTAGGGCCGATCAAATAGCCCGTAAACGTGCCTATGAAGCTCAAATAGCTGAAGCAGAACGTCGTCGCGACGAAGAGCGTAAACTTGCTCTTGAAGCCGCCAAGCGTGAGTGGCGTGAGCAACAGGAATATCTGGCCGCTCATCCTGAGCGTAACCAAAAAAGTTGGTCGCAGAAATTCGCTGAAGGTCTTAATGCCTGGGGTGATTCCATGATTAAACAATCTCAGCAGAATGATAACAGTAACTACCGAGGTTATCGAAGAGAATGTTTTAACAACTATGATGGTACAGAAACTTGTTATACATCAAAAAAGTAAGCTAATGCGTAATGACATTAGGGGTCTGGCCAGGTAATTAGATCAGGATCTGGCCATTTAAAAGGGTTTGGAGTAAAACCGGTATCACTCATCCAATCAATGCATGACTGCACCTGTTCTGGACGGTTGGTGAAGTTGAAATATCTTGAGCATATTTGATCAGACATGATTTGGCTGCAGGTGTTCATGGTCTTGGGGCGATAATTTGCCAAATATTGTTGCGCGTATTGCCAGGCCAGTTGTTGCAGCACAGTTCCAGTGGTGTGACTGATCTCTGCTGGCAGGTCTGCGCCTTCGGGACTGCGTTTGTTGACGATGGCAAAACTGACGGCAGCCACATAATAAATACCTTCTACATTTAAATGCACGGTGTCATTGAACAAGTCATCTATTTTTTCCATATCAGTCCCGGTAAACCCTGGCACTTCATCGTCGAAAATGTGCTGCAGCAAATTCGCCAAAGCCCAACCGGCGGGAATGACATTGATGGCTTGGGTTTTGCCTTCATCTGCCAAAATCAGGTTAACTTTATCAGCGACACATTCCCAGGCATTGAGCATCAAAGTCTCAAAGCCGATCCAGTCTTGCGGTTCATTGGGGTCAATATCTAACCATGAGTGGTAAAAAAACGTTTCTCCTTGTGCGTTTCCAGACAGTAATCTATTGTGGTAATGATGTAGTAAACTGTTGGTGTTTTCCCAGCGAATCACATCCATGATGTCATGTCGTTCGGTGATTAACAGGGCATCATAAATTTCATTGGTTCCAATGGTTGCTGGTGAGGCTAATTCTGCGATTACATCCATGTCAAAAGTGTCTCGGTTTTTGCCAATGTGGTAACCAGCCCAATTATTAGGCGGCATTTGATTGCCACTGGTTCTGACCCTGATTGGCGAGCCAATACCATTTTGTTGATTCCATTGGTATGCTACATCCAACGATTCGCTGATTAATTGCAAATAATCAGGATATGGATTATCCATCAAACTGTGACCGGATATAAACGCATTGTTCTTAAAAGGATCAAAGTCGCTTTTATACACCACATCCCATTGTTGGGCTAAAGAAGAGTTGGTGTTAAAAAACAAAACAATCAGGATGTATAGCGATAGCTGTCTTGTCATCATAAATAGTTTGCCCAGTAAAAGAAGTTCTAGCATAGCAAAAAAGGGATTTATAATAGAGCAAAATTATGTGCATTAGTTCACAAATAACAGAGAGCTGACAATCGGCACGACCTGAGGAATCACTCAAGAGCTCTCTATAAACTGAGTTTTTTTAAGTCGTTCTTGTTTTAAATAAAAGAATGTGATTGCTGAAGGGAAAATAAATCCTTTTAATGGCAGTAAATGTGCTGGCCAGTGATTTGCTTCACTGGTGGCCAGTATTTGTAAAGTGACTAAACTGGCGATGGCGCTCCACATAAAAAATAATGCAAACTTTTGTTCCATTAAAAGCCAAATTAAGCTGGTAATGATTATAACCCTGATTAGGGATAGGAAGCCGTGATTGGTAGTAAAGGTTTGTATGTCTGGAGAGCCTGTTATCAAGCTATAAATTTTAAAACTGTGGTAAACGATTAAAAAGCCAGCTAAGGAAATGATGATTAGCTTGCTGTAGTATAAATTTTTCATGGGTTTATGTTTGTAAATGAATGATTAAATTTATATAAAATGCTCTCATTTACAAAGTGCTGTTAGTCATGACTTAATCTATACCTTTGTAAATCTAAGCCTTTCTAAGCAATTTTGTTGTCATAGCACTATAAATGTAAGGGTTTCAGGAGAATACCTTATGCAGGGCTTTAAAATCGTTTTTTCGTGATTTTGTTGCGCTTTGAAGGGTGGATTTGTGGTATAATCTCGTTTCTTTAATCTTACGACAGTGACTTCGATTTATGGCGGATAATTCAAGCGATATCATCAAGATAAATATTGAAGACGAGATGCAAAAATCATACCTCGATTATTCGATGAGTGTGATTGTTGGTCGGGCTTTGCCTGACGTCAGGGATGGCTTAAAACCAGTGCACAGACGTGTATTGTACGCCATGAATGTGTTGGGTGTCAGTTGGAACAAGGCGCACAAAAAATCAGCACGTGTGGTCGGTGATGTGATTGGTAAATACCACCCTCATGGTGACAGTGCAGTTTATGACACCATCGTTCGTATGGCACAACCTTTTTCGATGCGTTATATGTTGGTTGATGGCCAGGGTAACTTTGGTTCTGTGGACGGTGATTCACCAGCAGCCATGCGTTATACCGAAGTCCGAATGGCAAAGATTTCACATGAGATGCTGGCTGATATTGACAAGGATACTGTCGATTTTGTGCCCAACTATGATGAAACAGATACAGAGCCCGAGGTGTTGCCGACACGTGTGCCTGCACTCTTGGTAAATGGGTCTTCTGGTATTGCTGTGGGTATGGCCACCAATATTCCGCCACATAACTTGACTGAAGTTATTAATGCGACGATTGCTTTAACCCAAAACCCCGAGGCTTCACTGGATGAACTGATGGAACACCTTCCAGGTCCTGATTTTCCAACGGCTGCATACATCAATGGTGCTGAAGGTATCAAGGATGCCTATGAAACGGGTCGTGGCAAAGTCTATATGCGCGCCAAAACCGACATCGAAACAGATGAAGCCACCGGCAAGCAAACCATTGTTGTTACCGAAATTCCGTATCAGGTCAATAAGGCACGTTTGATTGAAAAAGTGGCTGAGTTGGTCAAATTGAAAAAAATTGAAGGCATTTCGGCTTTGCGTGATGAATCTGACAAAGACGGTATGCGCATTGTGTTTGAATTGCGCCGTGGTGAAGTGGCCGAGGTTTTATTGAATCAGTTGTATAAACTGACTCAATTGCAAACCGTATTCGGTATCAATATGGTTGCTTTGGTCAATGGTCAACCGAAAACCCTGGGCTTGATTGAAATTCTGACTGAATTCGTCAAGCATCGCCGCGAAGTGGTGGTGCGTCGAACCTTGTTTGAGTTGAAAAAAGCCAGAGACCGTGCGCATGTGTTGGAAGGTTTGGCCGTTGCTCTGGCCAACATTGAAGAAGTTATTGAGCTGATTAAAAAATCCAAAAATCCGGCAGAAGCCAAAGAAAAATTATTGGCCAAGAAATGGAGCTCTTCATTAATCACTGCGTTATTGGAAGGTGATGCACATTTATGTCGTCCTGAAGATTTGGAAGATCAATATGGGTTTTTCGATGATGGTTATCAATTATCGCCCATTCAAGCCAAAGCCATTTTGGATTTACAGCTGCATCGCTTAACTGGTCTGGAACAAGACAAGATTACCGATGAGTTCAAGGAAATTATTGGTCACATCAAGGAATATCTGGAAATATTGACCAATCCTGATCGTTTGTTGGAAGTGGTTCAAGAGGAATTGCTGGAAATCAGGGATAGTTTTGGTGATGAGCGCCGCACAGTGATCATGAACAGACAGCGTCATTTGACGATGGAGGATTTGATCATTGAAGAAGATGTGGTGGTTACCCTGTCTCATGAAGGTTACGCCAAAATGCAGCAGGTTGATGTATATCGTGCACAAACCCGTGGTGGTAAAGGTAAATCAGCCACGGCCATGAAGAATGAGGACTTTATTGAGCGTTTGTGGATTGCCAATACCCATGACACTTTATTGTGTTTCAGTAACAAAGGTCAGGTTTACTGGTTGAAAGTTTATGAATTGCCAATGGCTTCGCGGACTGCGAGGGGCAAGCCATTGGTGAATCTATTGCCGTTAGATAAGGACGAAAAAATCACTGCCATCTTGCCAGTCAGAGAGTATGACGATGATAAATACGTATTCTTTGCTACGGCCAAAGGCGTGGTTAAGAAAACACCATTGTCCAATTTTTCACGCCCACGTGCCAATGGCATCATAGGTCTGGGCTTGTTAGATGGTGATCATTTGGTGAATGTTGAATTGACCAATGGCTCTCAGGATGTATTCCTGTTCTCAAGTTCTGGCAAGTGTATTCGCTTTGATGAAAATGATGTGCGCTCAATGGGGCGTACTGCCCGCGGTGTACGTGGTATCACATTGAAAGGTGACCACAAAGTGGTTTCCATGTTTGTGGCCGAAGAGGGTAATGTGCTGGTCTGTACTGAAAACGGATTTGGCAAACAAACCAAGCTGGAAGAGTTTTCCAAAATCAGAAGGTCAGGACAAGGTGTGATTGCCATACAAACCAGCGAACGCAATGGCGCAGTGGTTGGTGCTTGTCAGGTGTTGCCGGAAGATCAAATCATGTTGATTTCCAATGGCGGCACTTTGGTCAGAACGGCGGTAGATGGTATTTCAACCGTGGGAAGAAACACCCAGGGTGTTACCTTGATTCGTTTGGCCAACAAGGAAAAACTGGTGAGTATTGCCAAAGTGGTCAATCTGGATGATGACGATGACGAAATGCTGGAAGGAGAAGCTGGCGATGAGTGATCGCAAATTGTTGGTGGCTGGTAATTGGAAAATGCATGGTTCCTTGATCTTCGTCAAGGAAATGATGTCCAGCCTCGCTACAATGCTGCCTGCAAAGATTAACTATGATGTGGCAGTTTTTCCCGTGTATATTCACTTGCATGAAGTGATTAATACCAAACCAGAGCAAGTTTGGTGTGGCGCGCAAAATTTAAGTGAGTATGACGATGGCGCTGTTACTGGTGAAGTCAGTGGCAAAATGTTGTCTGATTTGGGTTGTGATATGGTGCTGGTTGGTCATTCAGAACGCCGTGTGATGAACCGTGAGAGTAATGAAGAGGTGGCCAAAAAGTTTGCCCAGGCTTTGAAGCATGGCTTAACGCCCATTTTGTGCGTGGGTGAATCATTGGTAGAAAGACAATCGAATCAGACGTTTGATGTGGTTTGGGCACAAATTCAGGCGGTATTAGACTTGGTTGGCATAGATCATTTGGGACAAGGTGTCATTGCCTATGAGCCTGTGTGGGCGATTGGAACCGGTGAAACGGCAACTGCGGAACAAGCGCAAGAAGTTCATCAATTTATCCGTTCTCAATTGGCATCAAATGATGATACAATATCGCGCCGCATCCGCATCCTCTATGGAGGGAGCTGTAAAGGTTCAAATGCACATGAACTTTTTTCGATGCCAGACGTTGATGGAGGCCTGATTGGAGGCGCCTCATTGACAGCCCAAGATTTTATGGCCATTTGTCAAGAAGCGGACAAATTGTCACAAGGAGATTAATAAATGACGATTAACTTTTTAAACATTGCTCAAGTATTGGTGGCGGTTGCCCTGATTATCTTTATTTTGATTCAAAGAGGGCCAGGTGCCACTGCAGGTTCTGCTTTTGGTGGCGGTGCCTCAGGCACTGTTTTTGGTGCCAAGGGTTCAGGTTCATTCTTGAACAAATCTACGGCTATGTTAGCCACTTTGTTTTTTATCATCACCATGTTGATTGCCATTGATTCCAGAGACTCTTTCGCAGCTTCTGACGAAGCGGCAAATCAGGACTTGGGTGTTTTCGGCACTTTGGATTCAGAAGATCAAGAGCCAACCATTGTACCTGAAGGCGATGGTTCAACTACTGACGTCTCTGACATGATTGATGCCATTGAAACTGAAGGAGTAGAGCAGGCAGGTAATGAAGTGAAGGAAGCTGTTGAACAAGCAGGTGATGAAGCGAAAGATATGGCGGCAGACGCCAAAGAAGCGGTAGTTGAAACTGCTGACCAGGCTGCCCAGGCAGTCGAAAATGCAGCGAATGACGTTGCTGAAAAAATTGAAGAAGCCACTGATGAGTCAGGCGACTCTGATGATGGCGATCAATAATTTGAGCCCTCTTTTTTTGAATAGGTCTCAAAAGTTAAAAAAAGCGCACATTAATGTGTAAATTTGCCGAAGTGGTGGAATTGGTAGACACGCTATCTTGAGGGGGTAGTGGCCATCGGTCGTGCCGGTTCAAGTCCGGCCTTCGGCACCAATATTTTAAATTGAACAGGGGATCGCTGAATGATAGCTCCATACTTTCCAATTTTAATGTTTTTGGCAGTATCAACGGGTTTAGGTATTGCTTTAATGTCCTTGGGTTTGTTGTTTGGAACCCGAAAAACAACAGACGAAAAGATATCAGCTTATGAATGTGGCTTTGAGGCTTTCGATGATGCACACATGAAGTTTGATGTCAGGTTCTATTTGGTGGCAATCCTGTTCATCATATTTGATTTAGAAATTGCATTTTTATTTCCATGGTCGGTGGTGTTAGAAGAATTGGGGCCGTTTGGTTTGGTTTCGATGTTCTTGTTTTTGTTCCTGCTGGTCATTGGCTTTATTTATGAGTGGAAGAAAGGAGCGTTGGAATGGGAGTAGTTGATAACATCATTCAACCGGTTGTTGATGAAGGTGCTGAAGGCAATAAGGGCTTTGTAACAACGACCGTAGATGCCTTACTTAATGGCGCCAGAACCGGCTCTTTGTGGCCTATGACTTTTGGATTGGCTTGTTGTGCTGTGGAAATGATGCAAGCCGGTGCGTCTCGTTATGATTTGGACCGTTTCGGAGTGATTTTCAGACCATCACCAAGACAATCAGATGTGATGATTGTTGCCGGCACATTGGTTAATAAAATGGCACCGGCCTTACGCAAGGTTTATGATCAAATGCCAGAGCCTAAATATGTGATTTCAATGGGTTCATGTGCCAATGGCGGTGGCTACTACCACTATTCATACTCAGTGGTGCGAGGTTGTGATCGTGTGGTGCCTGTAGATATCTACGTCCCAGGTTGTCCACCAACTGCCGAAGCCCTGATTTATGGTATTTTGCAGCTGCAAAAGAAAATTAAACGCACCAACACCATAGCCAGAACATCATGAGCAATTTCAAATTCAAACTGACCAAAGAGCTGACCGAACATTTTGCGGACAGCAACCTTGAAATAACCGAAACCAACCTTGGCGTGGTGTGCACCGTACCTTCGGAAGCATGGGTCGAAGTGGCCAAAAAACTACGTGATGACGAAGCATTTCAATTTGAACTATGTATTGATGTCTGTGGTGTAGATTACCTCACTTACGGTGAAGCTGAGTGGCAAACCGATGGTGTTTCATCTACTGGTTTCAGTCGTGGTATCAAAAGTAAAGGTCCAGGTAGATTTTCCTGGGAAGAGCGCCGCGAAGAGTCTATGCCGAACCGTTTTGCAGTGGTGGCTCAATTGTTGTCAATCAAGCACAATCGACGTTTAACCATCAAGTGTTTTGCCCCGGATGAAGGTATGTTGATGGTGTCTTCATTGGTAGATGTTTGGCCAGGCGTTAACTGGTTTGAACGAGAAGCATTTGATTTGTATGGCATCATTTTCAAAGGCCATCCTGACCTTCGAAGAATTTTGACAGATTATGGATTTATAGGGCATCCATTCAGAAAAGACTTCCCTCTGATTGGTAATGTGGAAGTAACTTATGATGAAGAAAAACAACGAGTGGTTTACCAACCGGTCTCAATTGAGCCGCGTGTGTTGGTGCCAAAAACCATCAGACGTGATTCACGTTATGTCGAACAAGTGAATGACCGGGAGGCTTCATAATGTCTGAAATTAAAAATTACACCATGAATTTTGGACCTCAGCATCCTGCAGCGCATGGTGTGTTGCGTTTGATCCTGGAACTGGATGGTGAGGTTGTAGAACACGCAGACCCACATGTGGGCTTATTACATCGTGGCACCGAAAAATTAGCTGAGTCCAAACCTTTTAATCAGTCAATTGGTTATATGGATCGATTGGACTATGTGTCCATGATGTGTAATGAGCACGCTTATGTGCGGGCTATTGAACAATTGTTAGGCATTGAAGCGCCAATCAGAGCCCAGTACATCCGTACCATGTTTGATGAAATCACCCGCATCAGAAATCACCTGATGTGGATTGGTACCCATGGTCTTGATTTGGGTGCGATGGCATTATTCCTGTATGCATTTCGTGAACGCGAAATGTGTATGGATATGTATGAAGCTGTATCTGGTGCAAGAATGCACGCCACTTATTATCGTCCAGGTGGCGTTTATCGTGATTTACCGGATTACATGCCGCAGTATGCAGAAAGCAAGTGGACCAAGGGTAAGGATTTGGCCATGGTCAATGAATGGCGAGAAGGCTCATTGTTGGATTTCATTGAAGCTTTTGCCAAAGACTTTCCAAGTAAGGTTGATGAATACCGAACTTTGTTGCAAGACAACAGGATTTGGAAACAACGTACTGTAGGTATTGGTGTGGTATCGCCAGAACAAGCCAAAGCCTGGGGCTTTACCGGACCCATGCTAAGAGGTTCAGGTGTGGCATGGGATTTGCGTAAGAAACAAACGTATGCAGCTTATGACAAAGTGGATTTTGATATTCCCGTTGGTGTCAATGGTGATTGTTATGATCGTTTCCTGGTTAGGATGGAAGAAATGACCCAATCAGCACGTATTATCAGACAATGTGTGGAATGGTTGAAGAACAATCCGGGCCCAGTGATGGTGGATGAGTACAAAGTGGCTCCACCGAGCCGTGAAATGATGAAAGAAGATATGGAGTCTATGATTCATCATTTTAAATTGTTTACTGAAGGTTATACCGTACCAGCTGGTGAAGTTTATGCAGCTGTTGAAGCGCCCAAAGGTGAATTTGGGGTGTATTTGATTTCAGATGATTCAAACAAACCATTCAGAATGAAATTGCGAGCCCCTGGCTTTGCACACCTTTCAGCCATGAATGATATGGTCAAAGGCCACATGTTGGCTGATGTGGTGGCAGTCATCGGAACTATGGACATTGTATTTGGGGAGATCGATCGATAATGTATCAAGTCAATCCACAATCAAAAGACAAATCATTGGCTATGAGCTTGCTCACAGAAGAAACCAGAGCTCACATTGATCAATGGTTGGCCAAATATCCACAAGATCAACGTCGTTCAGCGGTCATTGGTGCTTTACATGCTGCTCAAGACCAAAATGGTGGTTGGCTCAGTGAGGAAATCATGAAAGCTGTGGCTGAATACCTGGAGATTCCACCGGTATGGGTTTATGAAGCGGCTAATTTTTACTCCATGTTCTTTACCAAACCATGTGGTAAAAACAAAGTGGCCATCTGTACCAACATTTCTTGTATGTTACGCGGTGCTGATAAAGTGGTCAAATACGCCGAAAACAAACTGGGTATTAAATTGGGAGAAACCACAGCTGATGGCCAAATCACTTTGGTCAAAGAAGAAGAGTGTGTGGCAGCCTGCGTGGGCGCACCGATGATGATTATCAATGGTCACTATCATGAAAACCTTACCGAAGAAAAAATTGATGAATTGTTAGGAGGGTTATCCTGATGGCTGAACACAATGTTTGCTTAAACCCTGACAAAGACCCTTCCTTGAAAAATTATCTGGAAAAGGGTGGTTATCAAGCCTGGAAAAAAATTCTTAAGGAAAAAACCGATCAAAACGAAATCATTGACACGGTTAAGGCATCAGCGCTGAGAGGACGTGGCGGCGCTGGATTTCCAACTGGCTTAAAATGGAGCTTTATGCCCAAAGATGCACCTGGTCAAAAATACGTTTTGTGTAATTCGGATGAATCTGAGCCAGGCACGTGTCATGACCGTGATATTTTACGTTATAACCCGCATGCAGTCATCGAAGGCATGGCCATTGGTGGATACGCCATGGGTGCTACAGTTGGCTACAATTACTTACGTGGTGAATTTCATCATGAGCCGTTTGAAAACTTTGAGGCTGCATTGAAAGAGGCTTATGATGCAGGCTTGTTAGGTCGTAATATCGAAGATTCTGGTGTCGATTTTGATTTGTATGGCGTACATGGTGCCGGGGCATATATTTGTGGTGAAGAAACCGCTTTGATGGAATCATTGGAAGGTAAAAAAGGACAACCACGTTTCAAACCACCATTTCCAGCCAATTTTGGTATATACGGTAAACCAACCACCATCAACAACACCGAATCTTTTGCTTCAGTTCCAGCCATTATGCGCAATGGTGCAGAATGGTTTTTGGAATTGGGCAAGCCCAACAACGGTGGAGTAAAGATATTTTCAGTATCTGGGCATGTTAACAAGCCTGGAAACTATGAAATCCCACTCGGCACACCGTTCAGCGATTTGTTGGAAATGGCAGGCGGTGTCATTGATGGTAAAAAGTTAAAAGCAGTGATCCCAGGTGGTTCTTCGATGAAAGTTTTGCCTGCTGAAGTGATGATGGGATTGACCATGGATTTTGATGCAATCGGGCAAGCTGGATCTGGTTTAGGTTCTGGTGCCGTGATTGTGATGGCTGAAGGTACTTGTATGGTTGAAGTCTGCCAACGGTTGTCACGTTTCTACTACATGGAGTCGTGTGGTCAATGTACGCCTTGTCGTGAAGGAACGGGCTGGATGTATCGTGTTTTGACCCGAATTTTGGAAGGCAAGGGCGAGCAAAAGGACATTGAAATGCTGAAACAAGCCGCTGGACAAATCGAAGGCCATACCATTTGTGCATTCGGTGAAGCCGCTGCATGGCCTGTTCAAGGCATTTTGAAATATTATTGGGATGAGTTTGAATATTTTGTGGAACACAAAAAATCAATGAATGAGAGGTTAACTTCATGACAGAAAGTACCCATCAAGTGGCCGACAATAAAGTGACCATAGAAATCGACGGTCAATCTGTCGAAGTTGAAAAAGGTAGCATGATCATTGAAGCTGCTGACAACCAGGGCATTAAAATTCCCAGATTTTGTTACCACAAGAAGTTATCCGTTGCGGCCAATTGTCGCATGTGTATGGTGGATGTTGAAAAAGCACCCAAGCCTTTACCGGCTTGTGCAACACCAGTAATGGATGGCATGAAGGTCTATACCCAATCAAAACGTGCCACTGAAGCGCAGCGCAATGTGATGGAATTCCTACTCATCAACCATCCCTTGGATTGTCCAATATGTGACCAGGGTGGAGAATGTGAGTTACAAGACGTTTCCATGGGTTATGGTCGTGATGTGTCACGGTATGTAGACTCCAAACGTGTGGTCAAGGATGAAGACCTGGGTTCTTTGATTGCGACAGACATGACCCGTTGTATTTTGTGTACACGCTGTGTTCGATTTCTCAATGAGATTGCGGGCACGGATGAATTGGGTGGTATCGGTCGTGGTGATCGCACCAACATCAGTACAGCCGTTGGAAAATCGGTTTCATCAGAAATGTCAGGCAATGTCATTGATTTGTGTCCAGTGGGTGCGTTGACCAATAAGCCATTCAGATACAAAGCCCGTGCCTGGGAATTGATGGCTACATCGGCCATATCGATGCATGATGGCGTTGGTTCAAATGTGTATTACCACACCCGTCATGGCGATATATTGCGTACTGTACCTCAGGACAATGATGCCGTTAATGAAGCCTGGATTTCCGATCGTGATCGATATGCCATTCATGGTTTGAAAAATGATGCTGATCGTGTGCTTCACCCAATGGTTAAGGAAAATGGTCAATGGCGTGAGTTGTCATGGGAAGATGCACTGGATACATTGGTCAAGCAATTCAGGAAATTTGATGGTGAGGAAATTGCGCTGTATACCGGTAATTATGCTTCAACCGAAGAATACTACCTGTTGAAACAATTGTTTAATCACATTGGCAGTCATGAACATGAACATCGCATTGATGTGACTGATTTTTCAGAACATGATCGCATGGCTCGCACTGATGTCAAATTAAAAGATGTGAGCAAGGCCAAAAAAGTGGTGATTGTGGGTGGTCATATACGCCATGAACAACCCATTCTCAATCACAAAGTACGTCAAGCCTGGTTGGCTGGCGCGGAAATTTCTTCCTTTGGTCCTAAATCATTTTCCCAAACATTTGATTTGTTGCATGACTTTGTTGGCAATCAAATCAATTGGGTGAGTCAGTTGGGTTCATTGACCAAGAGCGTAGCAGAAATCAAAAAAGATTTCCCTGCTGG
>JAUHXW010000057.1 GCA_030426705.1 Gammaproteobacteria bacterium | reverse complement strand
TTTAATAGATTTTTTTTAGTCAAGCAACTCTTTTGGTATGGTTGCGTTTGGATATACTTTTCTGATGTACTCTAACAGGTCGTTAGCAGACTTATGATTGCCTCCAGCTCTCATCGCTTTCAATCCTTCTATTGCTTTGTCTGCGGTTTTATACTGTAGTGCAAAGCTCATTAAATTAGATGCTTTTTCACGCTGTTCCTTGATGTCTTCTTCAGTAGGAGGGAAGTCAGTAAGTGGTTTATCATAATCTTCAATGATAATGTCTTGAGTGTTTGTTGCTACGGGATCTGGTTTTTTTTCAACAACCATCTCCACTTTTGAGTCATCGTTTGATACTTTGGGAAGTTCGTTTTGTGATGAAAAAATATTCCAACCAATAGCACCAACCAGCACAAGTCCTGCAATGATTAGAAATGGTAAAGCTTTAGAATTCATATAAATCCTCGTTAATTAGTTTGTATAGTGGCGCTTAGAGTATTTAATCCTCTAAACGTTCAAAAATTTTGGCGTGTATTCTACCAGATTTGAGTTGAGTTGCTACTTTATCACCAATTTTGACTTGTTTGATGTCAGTTATCAGTGTGTCATCTTGCAAATGAGTGGTTACACTGTAGCCACGAGCGAGAACTTGCAAGGGGTTTTTGTTGTTTAAATCATTGGCTACCAAGCCTAATTTTTGTTGAGAGGATTTAAATGATTGACCCATTAACCAATGTAAATTTTTTAATTGTTGGCTCAGTTCCTGTTGGAGGTACTGACAATCAGGTTTTAAAGAAACCAGTTTTTGATTAATTTGGGAGTGAGCGTTTTTTTTAGTTTGCCAAAAACTGATGAAAGCATTTTGAAAGTGTTTGGTTTGGTTGTGCAGTAGGTCTTTCTGCTTTTCGCACAGATTGATTGGATGTAGTTTCTCTAAACGATGACAACTGGCATCCAGTCGCTGTTGTTTAATTCTGAGTTTGTCCTGAATCAACAATTTAAGCATTCTGCTTTGATGAATTAAAGCTTGTTTCAATTGGGTGAATTCACCCGCAATGTGATGAGCCGCTGCAGTTGGAGTGATGCAGCTGAGATCAGCAACCAGATCACTGATGGATTCATCGGTTTCATGGCCTACAGCACTGATTACCGGCGTGTCTAACTGAGCCAGCTGATGTGCCAGAAACTCGTCATTGAACGCCCACAAATCTTCTTTGGAACCACCACCCCGGGTTAACAACAAGACATCGTGCTGTCTCTTATCAGCTTCACGTAAAGCATGGTTTATTTGGGGTGGTGCATCATGGCCTTGTACGGGTGTGTGATAAACCGTTACATCAATCAATGGGTTTTGTTTAATCAGCACATTCAGAATATCTTGAAGGGCTGCACCATTTTGCGATGTGATTATTCCTAATGAGGCAATCAATTTTGGAATAACTTTCTTTTGATCGCGGTCAAATAGTCCCGCTTGCATCAACTTTTGCTTTAATTGCAAAAATTGTTGGGCCAGGTCTCCTTCACCCGCTTGTACCACTTTCAGAACATTGACCTGAACATCTCCTTTGGGTTCATAGAGACTCATTTGACCAAGTAGGGTGATTTGTTGTCCTTTTTTTAGTGGGAAGCTGTGCTTTTGACGAAATAATACGCATTTGATACCAGCGTTGTTGTCTTTCAAAGTGAAATAGCTGTGACCTGCTGGAGACTTGTAATATTCGAAGATTTCACCGTTCAACCAAAAGCTACCAAAGTTTTCCGACAAATGCTTTTTTAACATTTGGTTCAAAATGGATGGAGTCAGTGGATTTTCCGCAGTTTTACCAGGTGTTGATTGCATACTTATGTGTTAGAATACGCCGCTAATTTTTTTAGACCCAAAGGTGGCCACCATGAGAGTTCTTTACGATGCCTTAACCTTCGATGATGTTTTGTTGGTTCCCGATTATTCTGACATCTTACCAAAGGATGTTGATTTGTCCACTCAATTAACCCGTAACATCAAGCTCAACATTCCGGTGGTATCTGCTGCCATGGATACTGTCACTGAAGCCCGTTTAGCCATTGCCATGGCACAATTGGGTGGTATTGGCGTGATTCATAAGAATTTGAGTATTGAGGATCAGTGTGCAGAAGTCATTAAAGTCAAGAAATATGAATCAGGTGTCATCAAAGACCCGATTACAGTTGGGCCCTACACCACAATTCGTGAAGTATTGGAAATAACACGTAAGCACCGCATTTCTGGTGTTCCTGTGGTTGAAGGAGATGATTTGGTAGGTATTGTGACAAGCAGGGACATGCGTTTTGAAACCGTTTTGGATGATCCGGTTCGCAATATCATGACCCGCAAAGAAGATTTGGTTACCGTTGGAGAAGATGCTGAAGCCAGTGAAGTTTTGCAATTATTTCATGCCAACCGCATTGAAAAAGTTCTGGTGGTCAACGACAAGTTTCAACTGAAAGGATTGATCACTGTAAAAGACATCCAAAAATCTCAGGATTATCCTTTGGCTGTCAAGGATTCCAGTGAGCAATTAAGAGTGGCTGCTGCTGTAGGCCCTGGTGGTGATTCTGTTGAGCGTGTTGATGCACTGGTCAAAGCCGGTGTGGATGTATTGGTCATTGATACCGCACATGGACACTCCAAAGGTGTGATTGATCGCGTCAGAGAAGTCAAACAACAATATCCTGAAGTTGATGTTATTGCCGGCAACATCACCACGGGTAAAGCAGCAACTGCATTGGTAGAAGCCGGTGTGGATGCGGTTAAAGTAGGTGTAGGTCCTGGTTCAATTTGTACTACACGTATTGTGGCCGGCGTCGGTGTACCACAAATTTCAGCCATAGATGATGTGGCCAAAGCATTGTCAGGCACTGGTGTGCCTTTGATTGCTGATGGTGGTGTTCGTTATTCAGGCGATTTGGCCAAAGCCATTGTAGCTGGTGCTTCAACCATCATGATGGGTGGCATGTTCGCCGGAACAGAAGAATCGCCAGGTGAAGTTGAACTTTATCAAGGCAGAACATTCAAGTCTTATCGTGGCATGGGTTCCTTGGGTGCCATGAACAAAGGCTCAAAAGACCGCTATTTCCAGGATGAAGTTGATGCTGAGAAATTGGTTCCTGAAGGCATTGAAGGTCGGGTGGCATTCAAAGGGCCTTTGGCGCCAGTGGTTCACCAGCTGATGGGTGGATTACGCGCTTCAATGGGATATGTGGGTTGTAAAAACATCGAAGAGATGAAAACCAAACCGCAAATGGTAAGAATTACCAATTCTGGTGTCAAAGAATCCCACGTACATGACGTGCACATCACCAAAGAAGCACCCAATTATCGCACCCGTACCTAAGGAACTCATATGAAAGACATCAAACAAAGCAAAATCCTGATTCTGGATTATGGTTCGCAATACACACAGCTCATTGCACGACGTGTTCGTGAACTGGACGTTTATTGTGAAATCTATGCCTGGGATGCAGCCACTGAAGCCATCAAAGCGTTTGAGCCACAGGGAATCATTTTATCCGGTGGCCCAGAATCTGTGCACATGGAAAATGCACCCGCATTGAATGAAGTGGTGTTGCAACTGAATGTGCCTGTTTTGGGTGTTTGTTACGGTATGCAATTACTCAATCAGTATTATGGAGGTGTGGTTGAAGGTTCAGAGGAAAAGGAATTTGGTTATGCTGAAGTACAAAGAACCGGCGAATCAAAACTGTTTGAAAACATAGCCAATAAAGTCATGGACGTGTGGATGAGCCATGGGGACAAGGTTAAAGAACTGGCTCCAGTGTTTCACCCGATAGCACACACCAGTTCAACCCCTTATGCAGCCTGTGAACACAAAGATTTACCCATTTTTGGCGTGCAGTTTCATCCCGAAGTTGAGCATACAGCTGATGGCCGAGAAATTCTGGGGCAATTTGTTCATCATATTTGCGCTTGTGAAAAGTTATGGAAGACCGACAACATCATTGATACCCATGTTGAGAACATCCGTGAATTGGTGGGTGATGAAAAAGTTTTGTTGGGACTTTCTGGTGGTGTGGATTCATCGGTGGTGGCAGCATTGATGCACAAAGCAATTGGCAAGCAACTGGTTTGTGTGTTTGTGGATACTGGCTTGTTACGCTATCAGGAAGGCGATCAGGTGATGCAAACCATGGCTGATAAAATGGACATCAATGTGATTAGGGTTAATGCCCAGCAAATGTACTTTGATGCATTGCAAGGTGAAGCTGATCCTGAGAGAAAGCGTAAAATCATTGGTGAGTTATTCATCCGCATCTTTGAAAAACAAGCCAAAGAACTTGATGACATTCAATGGCTGGCACAAGGCACCATTTATCCGGATGTGATTGAATCTGCTGCTTCCAGTACAGGTAAAGCACATGTCATTAAGTCACATCACAATGTGGGTGGTTTGCCAGAAGATTTGTCTTTGAAGTTGATTGAGCCTCTGAAGGATTTATTCAAGGATGAAGTACGCAAACTCGGTGTTAGTTTGGGTTTGGCACCAGAAATGGTTTATCGCCATCCATTTCCGGGTCCAGGGCTTGGCGTCAGAATTTTAGGTGAAGTCAAACAGGAATATGCCGAAACCTTGGCCAAAGCCGATCATATCTTTATTGAAGAATTAAGGCGTCATGATTTATACGACAAAACCAGCCAGGCTTTTGCCGTATTTTTGCCGGTTAAATCCGTCGGCGTGGTTGGTGATGCGCGTCGCTATGAGTATGTGATTGCCTTGCGTGCTGTAGAAACCATTGATTTTATGACTGCTCGTTGGGCGCATTTGCCATATGAGTTTATCGATTTGGTTTCTCGTAGAATTATCAATGAGATAGATAAGGTTTCTCGCGTGGTTTATGACGTTTCGAGTAAGCCGCCAGCGACCATAGAATGGGAGTAACACAAACCGTCATTGATGAACATTTTATGCGTCTGGCACTCGAACAGGCGCATAAAGCACAAGCCATCGATGAAGTGCCAGTTGGTGCAGTGGTGGTTTGCCAGGGAGAGGTCATTGCCAAAGCTCATAATCAAACCATCAGCTTGAATGATCCATCAGCACATGCTGAAATTCTGGCCTTACGCCAAGCCGGTGAAAAATTACAAAACTATCGACTGGTTGATTGTGATTTGTATGTCACTTTGGAGCCATGTGGCATGTGTGCAGGCTCTTTAGTACATGCCAGAGTTAAACATTTGATTTATGGCGCCAGTGATCTGAAAACGGGTGCAGTGGATAGCGTTGATCAGGTTTTAGCCAAATCGCACCAAAATCACCAGGTCAATGTCAGATCCGGCATTCTCTCTGCTGAATGTGGACAAATTCTCAGCGATTTTTTCAGTATGAAGCGCAGACAGACTGTGTAAGTACTCAGATGACAATATAAAAAAGGTATAAATTCCGCTGCATTTCGTTGAAAAACTTGGGAGAGCTGTTGAGCAGCTCGACCCGCCGAGCCGGTTGGTGAGCGTACGCGAATCAGAGGCGAAGAGCGCGAGGTTACATGCCATGTCCGACGCGGTCGCTTTCATTTTAGTCGGGAACAAAAATGAATGAAGCCCCAAGGGCATTCCTTCAAATAGCTGACTAATCACTACATTTTTCGCCTCATTCAGCGAAATTTCTCCACTTTTTATTTTTGCCCCGGAATACTTTCACAGTCTGTAAAGCCAAATTGTCAAAGCATTGTGAATGATGTGTGCCAATAGAGCTGGCACAATGCTGTTACTTTTAATGGTCATCCAGCCATAAATCAAACCTATCAACATCAGGCTGATGAAATCCGGCCAGGTCCAATGTATCAGTGCAAACAACAAAGCATTGGTCAACACAGCAGACCAATTGCGCAGTTTTTTCTGCAATGTGCTCAATAACAATCCCCTGAAATACAGTTCTTCAAATACAGGTGCCAATAACACAGAACTTAACGCCACACTTGGCAATTGATAATCAGCGACCATTCGCTGCCAACTTTCAATATTTTCAGCTGTGCTTTCAGGGTAAAAATAGGTTGAAATTTGATTTTCAATCATCCAAAAAAACACAGCCAAACAAACAGCAATCAATAACCACAAAGCTGGTGGGAAATTGAGCTTCAATGCTTCTGTTAAATTTACACCCAAACGAAATACCAGCAACAACAGTAACAAAGTGGCACTGCTGAAAATCAAAAGAGGTGGGTAAATATTTGAGTTTGCTGAATTCAACGACAATAACAACACAGCAGCAATCACCCAAGCAAAAACAGTGACAAGTACAACAACAGATTGGTTAAAACTCAAGCCGTTGTTATGATTCATGAGTTTTTCGAGGCTCTGGAGGACGGCTAATTATCGGCTGCTGGCGCCATAACTGCTCAAACTGGCATTGGAGGCACTTGTTTGAGAAACTTTTTGATAACGGTTGTACAGTATTTTCACCCGACGGACATATTCTTTGGTTTCAGGGAAGGGGGGAATAGAACGTCCATATTTTTCAACTGCAGTTTCACCTGAGTTGTATGCAGCAAGGTATACATCGATGTTGTTGTAAACGCCTTTTAAATATTTCAGATAAGCGGCACCACCATTGATGTTTTGTAGCGGGTCATAAGGGTTGTTGACCTCGTAGGTTTTTTGGGTCAAAGGCATCAATTGCATCAAGCCTTGCGCACCCGCTGATGAAACCGCTGTGGGTTTAAAAGCTGACTCAGCATGTATCACAGCTTTTAATAATGATGACTCTAGTCCATGCTTTCTGGCAGCTGAATCAATTTCCAGATTGAATTTATTGGTTATTAACGGCGTGGTGCTCCAGTTCACATTACTGCGCCATTCGGCACACTCCGGGCATCTGACGGTCAAAATGTTGTATGATTTTCCAACAGGCTTTTTCGATGAATAGTGTATAATTCCATTTTTATCAACATGCTTATAGACACGCATGTTATTGCTGAAAACTGTTGGTGAGACGCTCAAAAGCGAAATCGCCAGAGAAAATAGTAAACTTGTGTTTTTGATAGTTAAGCCCATAAATACATTGAATTAATCACAAAGCAGCTGTCAAATTATAAATAAATCAAGGAGTTTAAACAAACTGATGAAGCCATTTATCAACAAAATTGTTTCAAATTTCACCTCAAAAGTGATGTTGGTCTCGCTTTTGACCCTCATTTCGTTCAATGGTTTAAGTCAAAAATTCAAAGTTGACAAAAATACGTACTTTGAACTGGAAGCGGCAGTCAACGAAGTTTTAGCCTCACCAGTGGCTGATTCTGCGCCTTTGGAAATGAAATTCATCAAGGAAAAGTTGCAATTGGCTAAACAAGCAAAAGCAGATCGAAAACGTAAATTGGAAGGTCAATACACCCAGCAAATATATGCCGATATTGAAATCGCCAAGTTACGTGCTGAATTGAACCAGTTGAATGACGTGTTGTTGGATAAAAGGGATAAGGTGTCTGAAGCACAATTGTATTTGAATGAATTGCAGGAGCGATTGAAATGAAAACTATTTTATTGATGCTTTCAGTTGCCATCTCATTCAATGTATTTGCCGCCAAGAAAAATCTGGAACTGGAAGCTTTGCGAGTTGAATTTGACACTTTCATCACTGATGAAAAATACAAACCTTATGCCAAAGCACAAAAAGCCAAAGCCAAGGCTGCCATTGAAGAACTTTACAAAAAAAGCCGCAGGCTCAAAGAACATGCCGTCTATATGGCAAGGCATGAGCTGAACAGCGCGAAAATGATGGCAGAAATCGAATATTTAAAACAACAAATCATCTCTGAGGATGAAAAGCTTGATGCCTTGAACATTGAAATCTTAACAACCGATGCCGCAGTGGCTCGTTGGGAAGCAGATAAGGCGCAATTGCTGTTAAGTTTACAAGCAGAAGAAACCGAGCGGGAGCGACTGGAAAAACAGAAAGCGTTGGAGTTGGCGTCAAAAAAAACCGATGAGGCGGAAAAGAAAAAAGCCGAATTGGAAGCAGCCAAAGCCTATGCCAAGAAACAGGAAAAAGTCGCTGCTTTGGCCAAACAGGAAGCCGACTTGGCTTTTGAAGAAATTGATGCACTGCGCCGACAACTGGAATCATTGGCAGCCAGGGAAACGGCTGATGGCATGGTCATGACCCTGGGAGATTTTGTGTTTGATTCGGGTTCAGCTAATATTAAGCAAGCGGCCATAGACAATTTTCATAAAATCCTCGAGTTCATCGATGGCTACCCGGACAGATCCATTCGTATTGAAGGACATACAGACTCTTCTGGCAGTGAGGCATTTAATCTGGGACTTTCACAAAACCGGGCTGATGCGGTGAAAAATCTGTTGGTTGAATATGGCATCGATGCTTTGCGCATTGAGGCCATTGGTATGGGTGAATCCATGCCGGTCGGCGACAACAACACTGAAACGGGTAAAGCCAAAAATCGTCGTGTTGATATCATCATTCTGAATAACTGATCAAAAAACATAAGGAATCCTATGCAAGTAGTCAATTCAGTGCTTGACCTGATTGGTCGCACGCCCATGGTAAAAGTCAATCACCTGGACACCGGTGTTTGTAATTTGTACCTCAAGCTGGAAAACATGAATCCCGGTGGTTCAATCAAGGACCGCATCGGCATGTCGATGATTGAAGAAGCTGAAAAAGCCGGCTTGATCAAGCCCGGCGACACATTGGTCGAAGGCACGGCAGGTAACACCGGCATTGGTTTGGCTTTGGTGGCGGCACAAAAAGGCTACAAGTTGATTCTGGTAATACCGGATAAAATGAGCAAAGAGAAAATCTTTAACCTCAAAGCCATGGGTGCAGATATTGTGTTGACCCGCTCAGATGTGGCCAAAGGCCATCCGCAATATTATCAGGATTTGGCTGCCAGTATCGCAGAAACCACGCCCAACGCTTATTTCATCAATCAATTTGCCAACCCCAATAACCCCAAGGCACACTACCAAACCACCGCACCTGAGATTTTTGAACAAATGGACGACAAAGTTGATGCCATCGTATTTGGTGTGGGTTCAAGTGGAACGGTGACTGGTTTAAGCCAATACGTTAAAGAACATCATCCCAAAACTGAATTGATATTGGCTGATCCAGTGGGCAGTATTTTGGCGCAATACATCAATGAAGGCGTACTCAGCGAAGAAAGCGGTAGTTGGAAAGTTGAGGGCATTGGTGAAGACTTTTTGCCCAGCATCAGCGACTTCACCCGTGTCACCAAAGCCTATGCCGTGAGTGATGCTGAAAGTTTTCATGCGGGCAGGGAATTATTGTGTAAGGAGGGCATTTTAGGTGGCTCATCCACCGGCACCTTGTTACAAGCGGCCTTGAATTACTGTCAGGAAGCCAGTGAGCCAAAAAATGTGGTGGCGTTGGTTTGTGATACCGGCAACAAGTATTTATCCAAAATGTACAACGATTACTGGATGATGGACAACGGTTACATCGAAACTTCGCAACATGGTGATTTGCGAGATTTGATTTCAAGACCCTACCAAAGCAATGACACCATTGTTATGCGCCCAAACGAAACCCTGGGAACCGTTTATCAACGCATGAAACTGTATGATGTGTCGCAAATGCCCGTGATGGATGGTGATGAAATTGTTGGTATCATTGATGAATCTGATGTGCTGTTGAAAGTGTTTGAAAACGCCAAAGCCTTTGATGACACGGTTGAATCTGCCATGACCAGCAACCTGGAATTTATATCAATCAAAACACCGATTGCTGAATTGATGCCGGTTTTTGATGAAGGTAAAGTGGCCATTGTGAAAGACAACGAACAATTTTTGGGTCTGATTACCCGCATTGATTTATTGAACTATTTGAGGCGTGTTGACCAGAATCAATAAGCCGGAAGCAAAACTATGAACAACAACGAATACAAAAAAGACAAAACTTACCAAGGCTTACAAACCAAAGCCATTCACGCGGGACAGTTTGTTGATGAAACCACCGGTGCGGTGATGCCACCGATTTACACCACCTCAACTTACGTACAAAGTAGCCCAGGCAAGCATCAGGGTTTTGAATATTCCCGCTCACACAATCCCACGCGTTTTGCTTACGAACGGGCAGTTGCTGCCATGGAAAACGGTTCGCATGGTTTTGCCTTTGCCTCGGGCATGGCCGCTACTTCAACCATCATTGAATTGCTGGATGCCGGTGATCATGTGATTGCCATGGATGACTTATATGGTGGCACCAATCGCTTGTTCAGAATGGTCAGAAAACGCACCGCTAATCTGGATTTTGATTATGTTGATTTAACCCAGGAAATCAACAACCTGGATAAATACCTTAAACCCAATACCAAAATGATTTGGGTGGAAACGCCAACCAACCCGATGCTCAAAGTGGTGGACATTGAAAAGGTGGTGGCCTTTGCCAAAGCGCATGGATTGTTGACTGTGGTAGACAACACCTTTGCCTCGCCTTATTTGCAGAATCCATTGGATATGGGTGTTGATTTGGTGATGCATTCAGCCACCAAATTCATCAATGGTCATTCGGATATGGTGGGTGGTTTTGTGGCAGTGAATGATGCAGAATTGGCAGAGCAGGTGGGTTTCTTGCAAAATGCCATCGGTGGCGTGGCTGGACCATTTGATGCCTATCAGGCACTTCGCGGTTTTAAAACGCTGCCACTGCGCATGGAAAAACATTGTCAAAATGCGCAAACCATTGCTGAGTGGTTAGATAAAGATCCACGGGTCGAAAAAGTGATTTACCCTGGCTTACCATCTCATCCACAACATGAACTGGCGAAAAAACAAATGCGAGGTTTTGGTGGGATTATCACTGTACTCATCAAAGGTGGCTTGGCTGAAACCGCCGCGATGATGGAAAAATGTCATTTGTTCGCCCTGGCCGAATCATTGGGTGGCATTGAATCATTGATCAACCATCCAGCCATCATGACACACGCCTCAGTACCCGCAGAACAACGCGCCAAAATAGGCATCACCGATAATTTGGTTCGGTTATCTGTCGGCATTGAAGATGTCGAAGATTTACTTGCAGAACTGGATAAAGCCTTGGGATAATGATACTGCATCAACACTCTAAGAGGTTATTATGACATTATGTCCTTATGCTTTGGTATCCAGTTGTGCCAAATGCCCAATTGTAAAGGTTTGTCCGTTAAAAGGGGTTATCGGCGACCATCCCAAAAAAACCGAAGACAAATCAAAAGAATCGTCAGATAAGGAATGACTATGCTTTGCCAGGTTTACCGTTCTGAAAAAAAGCAGGGTGCCTACCTGTATCTGGCTCACGGCAAAACCCTCGAAGACATCCCTGAAGAACTCAATGCTTTGCTGGGTCACTGTGTACCAGTGATGCAATTGAACCTCGCCAAAAGAGACAAATTGGCCTCACAAGACATCGAACTGGTCAAACAAAACCTCGCAGACCAGGGTTACCACCTGCAAATGCCACCCAAGTCTGCGGTGCAGGTGATTGATTATGGGAGTTGATTTGAATTATTACGATTTTATTGCGCCCTTTAGATAACAATTCTCTTTAAAACCGATTGAATTAAAACCTTTTATTTTTGAATACCTTGTGTCAGAATCATTTGTAAAATTATTCAAAGGATTGTTCACATGTCAGATTCTCAGCAAGTAATTCAACTTAAAAGATTAGGCAAAAAGAAAGTTCATACTGTTCAAGTAATCTTTAGGCATAAACCAAAGACTCTAAGGGACTTAATCAACAGTTGTGTTGAATCTGAGGTCAATACATATAATCAAAAACAATCAAATAACCTACAATTCTTTCTTTTCAGCGATGTTATTGCATCGAAGGCTGAGCAGGGTAAAGTTGATTTTGGAGCGCTTAAAAACGAACGGCTCACTGATTTAAATCAAGCTAAAGTAACAGCGATTCAGGGTTTTATTGATGGAATTTATGTGGTTTTCATCAATGAAAAAGAAATTAAATCCTTGGATGAACCAATAACTATTGATGAGGCCACAACGATTGCCTTTCTTCGACTGACATTTCTTACAGGAACCCATTGGTAAAATGATTACTACAGAAAAAGCCGTTAAATTTCTTGATAAACAACCCAAAATAAAGCTTAAAAAAGCAGATTTCAGTTCGTTCAGTGACAACTATGTCAAACTGGGTTGGATCATTGCAGGTCTGCACCCAGGTTCTAGAAACTATGCCACAAGATGGGATCAAAAATTTATTCATTATTTTGGTGATGACTTTACCTTCAATCCTTGGGCAACAACCGAAGGTGAGCAGCTGGCTCAGTTTTTATTTGGAGAAGTCAGAGCGCCATACATCAAACAAATTTGGGAAACTGTCAATGACTTGCCTTATCAATCAGGTTACTACCGACGA
>JAUHXW010000392.1 GCA_030426705.1 Gammaproteobacteria bacterium | reverse complement strand
CATTGAATTGTCCCAATGTTTGAAATGGCATTCAGCAATAAAATATTGGTTAATGACTGTAATGAAATTCATCACCAAAATAACTGGATTGAAGTCCTTACGCATCAAACCATTTTCTTGTGCCTTACGAATTAACTCACTGCCACGACCGATCAAAGGTTGATCCATTTGCCCGCATTTTTCATCATTCTCAAGATGAGCATAAGCAAAAAAACGAGGAATCAGTGGATTGTTTTTGACAAATTCAAAATAAGATTGCATCGATTTTCGTATCAATTCAATGGGGTCTTTTTCGACTTCAAACAGGTCCATTTGGCTTTCAGCATATTGCTGAAAAAATGTTTCTTTCACGGTTTCCCACAATTGCTCTTTATTTTCAAAATGGTGAAATATTAAACTTTTGGTCACACCAGCTTGTTTGGCAATCATGGAAATTGATACATGAGCAAACCCGTGGGTGGCAAATAAGCGCAATGCTTCGTTCAGTATGCTTTGTTTTTTAGAAATATCCATCATCCAATTATATATTCGACTGACCGGTCGGTCAATATATAATTGCAAAATGCAAGCTATCTTAGTTTTTCCATTAAAAAATACATGATTTGTTTATGGTAGAATCTTTTCTTTTAATCAGCACCCTTCAATTTAGGAGCAAAGATACATGAGAATAAAGTACAACTTACCCATTAGTTTCCTGATGATTGTGTTGGCGACTTCAGCTATGGCCGCTACACCATTACTGCGTTTTGCAGACATCCATAAAGACCAAGTCACCTTTGTTTATGGTGGCGATATATACATCGCTGACACCAATGGTGGAGAAGCCAAAAGACTGACTTCTCATGAAGGCTTTGAAACTTTTCCTAAATTTTCGCGAGATGGTTCAAAAATCGCTTTTACCGCTGAATACACTGGTTCAAGACAGGTTTATGTGATGAATGCTGATGGCAGTGGTATGAAACAGTTGACCTGGTATAACGATGTGGGAGCGATGCCACCTCGCGGCGGATATGATTACCGCATATATGATTGGTCAGCAGATGACAAAAATGTGTTGGTTCGGGCCAATCGTTTGCCATGGGGAATCCGCATGGGACAACCGTATTGGGTGCCAGTTGCGGGCGGCATGGAGCAGCCTTTGCCTATTCCAGAAGCAGGTGGTGGTATGTTGTCACCCGATGGTTCAAAAATGGTTTACACCATCAAGGATCGTGAATTTCGCACCTGGAAACGTTACCGAGGCGGCCGTGCCCAGGATGTTTGGATTTATGACTTAAAAAACAACACATCCAAACAATTAACCACGCATGATGCCACTGATCATCAGCCAGTCTGGGTGGGTGATGACATCTATTTCATCAGTGATCGAGATTATCATTTGAATTTATACCGTTATGTTGATGGTGCTGAACCGGTCAAAGTAACCCAACATGATGAATACGATTCACTGTGGGCATCAGCTGGACCAGAAGCCATTGTTTATGAAAACGGTGGTTATTTATGGCGTTATGACCCCCAAAGCAATGAAAGTCAAAAGCTGAATATTACCATCACAGCCAATGAGGAACCTGTGTTGGCAACCAGAAAAAATGTCAAAAACCAAATTGATTCAATGGCATTATCACCAGATGCAGCTCAAGTTATGATTGCTGCCAGAGGTGAATTATTTAAAGCATCCGCAGATCACAAAGAAATTCGTTTAGTCAGTCGTACACCGGCAGCAAGAGAAATTGCGGTTACCTGGTCACCTGATGGTAAGCATGTGGCCTACTTAAGTGATGCGACTGGGGAATATGAATTGTATACCCGTCATGTGAAATCTGGTCAAGTAACACAAATCACTGAGGATGGTCATACTTGGCGTTATGGACCGGTTTGGTCACCTGACAGTAAAAAGCTGGCCTTCGGTGATACCAATCAAAAATTGTGGGTGGCTGATATTGAAAGCAAAAAAACTCAGCAAATTGATCATTCAAGCCGCAATGACATCAATGACTACCGTTGGGCACCTGACAGTAACTGGCTGGTTTATACCAAAACCGAGAACACCGGCTACAGTTCTGTTTTTGTACATAATCTGGAAGCGGGCAAAACACACCGGTTGACCAGTGCGGCATTCAATGATTTTGCACCTGTTTTTGATCCCAAAGGGAATTATCTATTCTTCTTATCCAATCGTGACTATAACTTGTCTTTCAGTAGTTATGAGTTTAATTACCTTTATCATCAGGCCACCCGTGTTTATGCTGCACAGTTAAATGCTGAAGCGCCTGCTTTGTACCCATTTGAAAAATCCAAAGCTGAAAACAAAGATGATGAAGACAGTGAAATTAAAGTGACTATAGATTTAGCTGGGTTTGATAATAGGGTGGTTGCCTTACCCGGCAACGCGAGCAATTATTTCAATTTGCAAAGCAATGGTGATGCTGTATTTGTCGTAGAGAATGCAGCCGGT
>JAUHXW010000391.1 GCA_030426705.1 Gammaproteobacteria bacterium | reverse complement strand
CTCACAAAAAGGGGCATTGACATCGATCAGTAATGACGATTTACCTGCAGCCACATTCCAAGTACCTGATGACTATAAGCAACAATCATTACCCAAAGAACTGTTTTGAGAGACCTTTACTCGATTCGTGAACAAAGATAAAAAGCTTAAAAATGTGCCACTCTGCGTTGTAAAACTTGCCAATAACGGCGTATTGGACTGCATTTTCCGCCTTGATTGCCACATTTTTAGCTCTTTTTCTCAATTGCCCAGAATCAAGCAAAGGTCTCTCTGATTCTATATCACATCGCTTTTACCAAAAACCTCCGCATTGCCGGAGGTTTTTTTTGGTAGAATGCGCGGATGTCTGATAATGTTCAACTGGTCTATTTTAACTGCAAGGAAAACCGCCACTCCGGGCTGGTTTGGCATACTGTACACAAACATTGTGACAACGCCCTGTTCGACTACCTTAAGTCAGTCTGCAATCATGACAAACCAACCATAGTTGTTAACCAACAAGCTGTGTTGCCAGAGTTTTGGCAAGAACGACTGTTGCAACCATTGATTGATCATCAGGATATCAATTGTCTGACTGCGCTGACAACTGATATTTATGAGTTATCGCCATTAGCCAGTGAAGACGTTTTTACCGGGACTGAGCAAATGTTGGACCAGTTGATTTATGTGGCTCAAAAACCCAAGGTCTTTTGCGCTTCTACTTTCAACCCACATGCTTTTGTTATCAGAAATTTATCAAGCCTGCCTGCCAATGAAATCATTCATGCTTGTAATAATCTGCTCATCAACTTACCCTCTAAAAATGGTGAGATTACTGGGGCGAAAGCACCCCAGATTGGCAATCAAAACCCACTACCAGCGCATGCACTCGCTAACTTGCATTGGTATTTCGAACAAAACAAAACGCACACTTCAACTCAAAGCCTCGAATACCCTGTTCTGAATCAAAAACCCAGTTTGCTTCATGTTGTTATGAATTGGGGTGGTGGCGTGCAAAAATGGTTGGATGATTTTATAGCAAGTCAACCCGACTACAATCACTACATACTGGTCAGTCATGGTGAGCTATTTCGACAACGCTATGGTGAAAAACTCAGTCTTTTCTGGCAATCAACAGAGTCACCTCAAATCGCAGAATTTCATCTGAGTTGGCCAATAAAATCGACCCTTGTTCACCACCCTGAGTATGAAAGTATTTTGCAGCAAGTATTGACTGATTTTGACATCAAGGCTTTGGTGGTTTCTTCAGTCATAGGTCATTCGATGGACTGTTTAAACACAGGTTTACCAACACTGCGGATTCTTCATGATTATTTTCCGCATTGGCCAAGCTTGCGTGCAGAACTTGACGAACCAACGATATCATCTGACAAAATCGAACAAGCGCTTGAAAATACCAAAGATGAACCCTTTGGTGTCATTGAATCTGAACAACTCGTCAGTTGGCAAAAAGCCAACAATCAATTGCTGTCTCAAGAAAATGTAACCATTGTGGCTCCAGACGACTCTGTTAAAACCAATTTGTTAAAACTGGAAAACTCATCTTGTTATAACAAAACCACAGTAATTCCACATGGCATAGCATCAATCCCTGCCATTGAGTACAAACCTGATTCTGAAATATTTAAAGTGCTGGTGTTAGGCAGGGTGAACAAACCTAAAGGCGAATCATTGCTGCATGAATGTATCAACAAATTATCCGGTGAGAAAAACATTCAGTTTATCTTACTTGGTGCTGGAGACTCAGGCGCCAAATTTAAGAAATACAAACAGGTTACTGTCATTAAACACTTTAACAACCAAGATTTAAGTGATCTGGTAGATGAAATATCTCCTCAACTGGCTCTGATCAGTTCTGTGGCATCAGAAACATTCAGCTTCACCTTATCTGAACTGCAAATGCTGGGTTTGCCCGTATTGGCTACTCGGGCAGGCGCTTTGAGGAACCGCATCAAAAATAACCAAACAGGATTTCTTGAGGAAAAAAGCGGCCTCAAAATTGCCGAAAAAATACTGGCGCTTCGTGCCCAAACAGAACTATTAAAAACAGTTAGCCAACAGGCCAAAGAAATACAGCACACTGATTTGGCTCAAAATGCCCAGCTGTATAAGCAATTACTCAAGCCATTAGACCTGCGTTCTCAACCTTACAAGACCCATGGGTTACTTAAAACAGAACCGTTTACTGAAGCTTGTTTGAAACTAACTGGGCTAAGCAATGAGCTTTCGAAAAAAGTTGATAACCTTGAACAGGAAGTGGAAGAAAAAACTGACTGGGCTCTTGATTTGAGTAAACATGCAAAACATCTCGAACTTAACTTAAGTCTTGAAAAAAAAGAAAATGTTCATTTACACAAGACCCTTGAAAAAGAACAAGCCAGACATTTACAAGAAGCCAATGAACTGAAATCAACCATCAATGAAATTAATGACCATTTACAAGCATTGAACCTGAT
>JAUHXW010000390.1 GCA_030426705.1 Gammaproteobacteria bacterium | reverse complement strand
CATTTCGGGTGTTATCAGCAAAAGTACCCAACGCAGTGAAGGCCAAAGAAACACTGTGGCCGATGGCTCTTTTACCTTGAGCTCAACCAAAGGTGATTTAGAGGTGTCTTTTACCGGATTGAATATTCAGGTTTCTGAAGATGGTGTCGAGCTAGCAGGCAGTGTTGATGTTAATGAAGACACTTATGATGCGTCAGACTTACCTGAAGGCGTAGCCATGGTATTGCGCCGCGTGTTCTGGTTAACCCGCAGGTAAACTGAACATGTTGATGAAATTTTGGGGCGTTTTGGGCGCCCCTTTTTGTGGTTTGATTAATCACTACTTTCTTTTCACAGGCCTTAGTTATAATCTGTTGTGATTCAAAATTAGGAATAAACATGAAAATAGCGGGTATCTCAGGCAGTTTGCGGAAAAAATCCATGCACCGCGGAATTTTGCGTACGGTTGCCAAACATTTGAGCAACAAAGGCATTGAGTTTGTAGCAATCGAAATTGCTGACTTTCCATTGTATGATCAGGATTTGAATGATCAGGGGATACCAGAATCAGTGCAAAAAGCCCATGATCTGCTGGTAACTGCTGATGCCATTGTGTTGGCTTCCCCCGAATACAACTATTCAATTTCCGGCGTGTTGAAAAATGCATTGGATTGGTTTTCACGAATAGAAGACCAGGGATTCAATGGTAAGGCCGTATCAATCATGGGTGCCAGTCCTGGATTGGGAACCTCCCGAAGTCAATATGATTTGAGGAAGGTTTTGGTCTTTCTTAATGCTTTTGTATTGAATAAGCCTGAGGTGATGATTGGCCAGGCCAAAGGAAAGTTTGATGAGGACGGGAATTTGACCGATGAAAGAACCATTGAGTTTCTGGATAAAGCCCTCACTTCCTTAATCAATTTATCAAAGCAACTCAAAGCATGAATCAAGCCATCTTTTCCCCTTTTGAATTGGGCAATCTGAAACTAAAAAATCGCATAGTAATGGCGCCAATGACGCGCAGTTTTTCTCCAGGCCATGTGCCCAATGATAAAAACATAGAATATTATCGCCGTCGGGCAGCCAATGATGTGGGATTGATCATCACTGAAGGCACTTGTGTCGGCCATAAAGCCGCCAATGGTTATCCCAATGTGCCATTGGTTGGCTGGCAAAAAGTAGTCGATGCTGTGCATGAAGAAGGCGGTAAAATCATGCCGCAATTGTGGCACGTAGGCGGCGTTCGCAAGGATTGTTTGCAACCTGATGAGTCTGTTCCTGCCTATAGCCCATCAGGTTTATTATCGCCCAATAAACCCAATGGTGTAACCATGAGTTTGCAGGATATTGAAGCAGTGCAAAAAGCCTTTGTGGATGCGGCTGTTGATGCCCAAAAACTGGGTTTTGATGGTGTAGAGTTGCATGGCGCACATGGTTATTTGCTGGATCAGTTTTTTTGGCACAAAACCAATTTGCGTGAAGATCAGTACGGCGGTGATTTAGCAGAACGAACTCGTTTTGCGGTAGAGATTATCGAACAAATCAAGGCCAAAACCGGTCAGGACTTTCCTGTGGTTCTGCGTTATTCTCAGTGGAAATTACAAAATTATCAGCTGAAATTGGCAGACACGCCTGAACAGTTGGCTCAATTTTTAAAGCCATTGACCGATGCCGGAGTGGACATGTTTCATTGTTCCACCAGACGATTCTGGGAACCTGAATTTTCAGGTTCTGAGCTGAATTTGGCAGGATGGACTAAAAAACTCACTGGGAAACCAACCATCACTGTGGGCAGTGTGGGTTTGGATGGTGGCTTTGTAGATGAGGAAAAACGTGGTATGGCTGCAAAAAGCGGAGTGGCCACCGAACAGTTTGAGCAGATTGAAGCGTCTTTACAAGCAGGCGAATATGATTTGGTTGCCGTTGGACGCTGTTTATTACAAGACCCTGAATGGGTGCATAAACTCAGGGCCAGTCAGTTTGGACAAATGCAAGCTTACAGTGCTGAGTCTTTAAAATCCTTGTATTGAAGCGATTTGTTATGCTGTTAAAACTTAAACAACTGGCTGACTATTTGACCACGGAATTTTTGGGCGGATCGAAAGTTTGGAAGTTGTCCTGGGTCATTAATTTTCAAAAAGCCGGTACTTTTGTATTTGTGGCTAGCTTGATGTGGTTTTACCAAAACTTCAGCACAGCCGCTTATGTGTATTTGGCCTTGCATGGTGGATATGGCTTGGTTTGGCTGCTTAAAGACCTGTGTTTCCCGGATACGGGTTGGCAAAAGAAAGTCACCATTGGCGCCGGTTTGGTGGCATTTTTCGGTGTGTTGTTTTGGTATTGGGTGATTGCCTGGTTGTTAATCAGTCAAGAAGCTGTGCCCAATTACCCATTGCCTGAAAATATTTGGTATGCCATATGTATAGCACTGTGCCTACTTGGTTGTGTCATTATGATTGCTGCTGATGCACAGAAGTATTACACCTTGAAA
>JAUHXW010000389.1 GCA_030426705.1 Gammaproteobacteria bacterium | reverse complement strand
TGGTTGATTCCAGCTCAGTCATTTGCTCATTGTAAGAAACAATGGCAGCGTTTTGGTCGTTAACGACCTGCTCTAATTGCTGGTTATAAACAGTTAAACTTTCAATTTCTGAAATCACTGTTCTGTACTGAACCAACAACTCTTCTGTTTGATCACTCATGCGATCAATGTTGTCTTGTGAATTGGCTGCTGCATTGTTGGTATTGGTTACCACTTGAACTGCCGTTTGTAACTGAGCAAAACTTGCTACTGAAGTTACCAATAAAGTTAAAACAACCAAAGATTTGGTCAATTTAGCTTTAGAAATTTGAGATATCAACATACCTTCCCTTCCATAATTATAAATTAAGAAAATGTGAGGACAATGCATCAAATCAGCCCATAAAACCAATCTAATCATCAAAATTAAGTCCACACTCGACTTAGTGGGCAACAAGAATAACTGCCTTTTTTGAAAAATTAAAGTAATTATTACATAAATTTATCTTTTTTTTTGTTACCAATGGTTAACTAAATTCTTTAAAATCCAGCCACCACAATGCTTTAGCGTAATAATGACTGAAAACCTGAAAAGTAAACTTTGGAAACACATAGCTGCCCTTATCTACGACATTTTTCCTATTTTAGGACTATTTCTTGTCACATCTTTAATAATGGTTGTTATCAGAGGTGGTGATGAGGTTGCACCCAAAACGCTTTGGTTTCAATTAATGTTGTTGGCAGAGTTTTACCTCTACTTCTCGTATTCCTGGAAAAAAGGGGGACAAACACTGGGCATGCGTGCCTGGAAAATTGGTATAGAAAATTACCAACAGTTGACTTGGATCGATGTAACTTTAAGGTTGATTACAGGTTTGGTTTCAACTGTACTGCTTGGATTGGGACTGTGGTCAAGGATTTGGGACAAACAACAACAAACCTGGATGGACAAGGCCTGTGGCCACTCAGTGATTGACCTGCAGGCGGCCGGACAATAACAACAGCAGAAAAGCAAACAACAACCCCTGTGGCACCAAACTGATCCATACTGGGTGTATGTGGTAAACCTCACCGAAGTTTAATAGTGTCTTATTCAACAAATATACCACCACGCCTATCACAATACCAATGACCAACCTTTGGGCAAAACCACCGGAACGAACTTGCCCAAACAACACCACCACGCCACACAAGGCTGTAGCCAGCACCAATAAAGGAAAGGCCAGCTTCGACCACAGTGCAATTCTGTAAGCTGATTGCAACTCACTTTTTTCTCCACTGAAGGACTGGTACTTATTGATATCACGAACACTCAGGTATTTCGGCCGTGTGGTACTGATATTCAAAATCTCAGGCTGAATCCTTGACTGCCATTGTTTTTGTTTAAATTCGGTGGTTTCGACCCCATCTTCATTAAAGGCAGAAACTTTCAAACCATTGAGTGTCCATTGCTGATTTTCAAAGACAGCATTTTGTGCTTCCGAAACTTGCTTGAGTTTTTTGTCCGCCAATTCAAATACAGTGACTTCTTTTAATTCATAACTGTTACTGCCTGGCAGTTTGCGCATGTTATTGGTGCGGAAAATCACGTCGCCATCTCGCAACCAAATGGCATTGGCTGCAGATGTGGCTTTTCCTTTGGACACTTGCTCATTGCGAAACTGTTGCGCCATCTGATCACCAGCAGGTCCCACAAACTCTCCAAGCAACACCACCAAAACAAGCCAAAAACCTACGCTCAGCAACACAATAAAGGCAATGCGTAGCTTGCTTACACCAGATGCCATCATCACCACCAATTCAGAACCATTGGCCAAAGCACCCAAACTGACCACCACTGCCACCACCACACTGACCGGGAACAACTCATAGATTTTGCTGGGAATGGTCAACATCACAAAGAAGAACACATCCCCCAAAGTGTAGACATTGTTGATATCATTCAGCTCTTTGATCAGATTGAACAACACATCAATCGCCAACAACAAGAAAACCGCCACCAGCAAGCCAAAGGAAAAGGTTTTGAAAATGTACCTGCTCAAAATAGTCATCAGACTTTGGCTCCTTGCAAGTCACTTGATATTTTCGGCCCATCGAGCTTTTTGATGCGCCAAATAGCATAAATAGCCACCAGCAGGTAAACCCACCACAGACCCAACGACATATTGATTTCGCCTTGTTCCAATAAAGAATGTCCTATGGTCAATAAATTTACCATCACCACATACCCCAAAATACCGATGACCAAATTGATAAACTTGGCTTCCCGATGCGACGTCTTGGCCAACGCCATGGCCAACAAAAACAAAACCAACACCGAAAAAGCTGGTGACAATCGCCAATGTAATTGTGCCTGTTCAATCACATCATCAGAATTCAATAAGTCCATTGTAGGTTTTGACTTTTCATCCAAAGCAGCAATTTCTGCATCCAGATCAGGTAGCTTGATGTCGTTGCGCTCAAATTGCATCATTTGGTACTCTTTGGTGCCGG
>JAUHXW010000388.1 GCA_030426705.1 Gammaproteobacteria bacterium | reverse complement strand
GTCAACCAACAACGGAACATCCGTTCTGCGGTAAGTTACTTGGCCAATTCTTTTCGGAATATACAAGTCTCACCGGTATACCAATCACCAGCCTTTGGTTTTGCTGGGCATGATTTTTTTAATCTGGTGGTTGAAATAAACACCGTTTTTACCCCGCATCAACTGAAAAACTGGTTGCAAAACATTGAAGACATACATGGTCGAGATCGCAGCCAACCCCGTTATTCTGACCGAACATTGGACATTGATTTGCTGCTTTGTGGTGACCAAATTATCGATGATGGATACATTCAAGTGCCAAGAAAAGAAATCCTGAAAAGAAATTATGTGTTGAAACCATTACAAGATCTGGCTCCTGACTTGATACATCCTGTCAAACAAAAAAGGCTTGCCTATTTATGGCAAGCCTTTGAAAAACTTAATGGTTCTGACCTTGGATTAGTCTCTGATGACTTTATCTCCAACGACATCACCAATTTCAGCTGACTTAGCCACAAAAAGCTTCACTTCTTTTTTGAAAATCAAGTCACCTTTGACCACCACGTCTTCACCGATATGAACTTCAGGGACCTTGCTGTTGCTGTTGAACCAACCGCTTGATTTGTCGATGAATACATCACCTTCAACGATGGTACCATCTTCCAGATAAATGTCGCCATTGACGGTTTTGATACTGCCTTCAACCACTGAACCAACCGCTGAAATCTTGCCATTAACAGTTTCCATATCGCCTTCGATTTGACAGCCCTTGTCGGCTGAAATTTTGCCGTTAACTGTTTCAGCATGGCTTTTGATCAGGCAATTGGCGCCCAAATGAATGGAACCATTAACCGTTTCAGCATGTTCTGCGGTCACGCCATCAGCAAATTTGATACTGCCATTTACAGTTTCGGCTTTACCAACGATGGCATCACTGCCAACTTTGATCGAACCATTGACTGTGTCCAAATTATCAACATGTGATTTTTCACCCACGGTGATGCTGCCATTGACCGAGTCATAATCTTTCTCAGGGGAGTTGGTGCCAGCTGCCACTTTTTCGCTGCCAAAAACACCGGCTTGAACTGTGATGGTTACTGCTAACAATAATATTAAAACGTATTTCATGTATACCTCTTGTTTCGTGATAATGTTTAGGGAAGCTCTGATAAATAAAAAATATCTCTGCTGGATTTAAAATACTCAGCTTCAAGGCTTGGCTTGATAGCAATGGTTATTCACATTGGTGAAAGCCATAACGCTGAAGATGGGTGTTTTAAATCCAGCCCTGTGGGGCTTTCATCGATATCCAATCTCTACGTTGCATGAATTTAAGGTAGAATGACTATCTTTTCATTCATCCGCCTTGATATTGAATATCGCTGTAAGCCAGAGACACCTTTTATTTATCAGAGTTTCCCTTAAAGAACGCTCCACATTAAATTTTGTTACTATTTGGGTGAAAAATCTGCCATTTGCCACTCGCCAGGTTGTAATTGCTTCAATCCAAAATCACCGATTCGGGTACGAACCAAGCGCAAAACCGGTAACCCCACAGCAGCACACATGCGTCTGACCTGGCGGTTTTTTCCCTGATTAATGGTCAATGTCAACCAACTGGTTGGGATGTTATTGCGTTGCCTGATTGGTGGATTACGCTTCCACAACCAACCAGGCTTTTTGGCCAAGACCTCCACATCTATGGCTTTGGCGATGTAATCTTTGACCTGAACACCTGCTCGGAGTTGTTGCACATGTTTGGCCTGAATCCTGCCTTCAACTTGCACCAGATAGTTTTTCTCTACCGCCTGGCTGGTGATGTGGTGTTGAACCTTTCCATTATCAGTCAAAATCAACAAACCTTCTGAATCATAATCCAATCTCCCAGCTGCATAAAATCCAGGGTGATTGATGTAATGACCCAAATGATCTCGATTCTCTTGATCGGTAAATTGGGTTAAAACCCTGAAGGGCTTATTGAACAACATGATCTTTGACATAAAATTATTAAGGAGTGCTGTTTTTGATTATCATTGTATGAAACTGAACAACTGTTCATTTTACATTCAGACTGTAACACTATCATATTTTAGGACAATAAAAATAATAACTCGTTGGGATGAAAAAAATTAGGAGACTGATCGCTGCTGCGTTTTTTGGTATGGCCATCACCATTGGCCTGCTGTTTTTTATGATGGCTTTGATTGGCATCAAATCCGAAGACACTGATGACAACAACTATTTAACTACTCAGGTCAAAGTCAGTTCTCCGCCCGGTTTAGCGCCTTCGCGGGAAATCAATTCTGACAGTAACAAAAAGCATTATCAGCTACCCTCAAAAAGGACCATTAATTTACCAATTGATCACAAAAAGTTGGTCACTTATTTGATGACACAAGAAGTCAATGGAGATCAAACTGATTCACATGCTGCACCCAAAAAACAGCAAAAGCTGCTGAAAGCAGGCAGCCAAAGCCAAGCCAAAGTTAAACTCGCCGGAATTTTCACTGTTAT
>JAUHXW010000056.1 GCA_030426705.1 Gammaproteobacteria bacterium | reverse complement strand
CTGAAGCAATGCTGCTAACTGCTGATCCGTTAGAAAATGATGCAATAAAAGGCAATCAGCCTGAAATTTCATTATTTCATAGGCCGTGGCGGTCAATTCTTTTTTAGCTGATGGCAAGAAATGTACACTGGCATGATTGTTCGCTGCTAAAGCTGAAAGTGGTGCTTTGACCCGATAAAAACCACTGGCCCAGTCATCATGTGCATAGGCCACAATACGAGGCAGGTTCTTGGGTGTTTTGAATGATGATAAATTGACTTCCAATTGGCTTGATTGCCGACAACTGTAGGCTTGTGCATACACAGGCTGATGCGGCGTGTGTAAGTTTTGTTCAATAATTTGCTGCCTTTGTTGTTGAAGGCTGTTATCTATGGTTTCATATTCCTTGCTGGGAATACCTTTTTTGTGCAAACCCTTGGCAAAGCATAATCCTGTGGCAAATTCTGCTTTTCGTAGCCAGTTGGTGATGTACAATGAATCATAATGCCCCACCAACCCAAGCCATTTTTCTTTGATGGCTTTGAAAGCAGTCTGTTTCAATACAATGATGTCATCATCCAGAATATCATACTCAAATGCGGATTCTTGTTGGTCAAAACGAACATCCCTGACTCGACCAACCCCAACAAAATGATTGGAAGCACCCCATTTTTTACCCGCCAGAATACCTTGATTGTTGCTGTTTTCGCTGACTGGGCTGATTACATCTAAACAACTGCTTTTCAGCTGCAGTATGATTTTTGCCAATACATCATCATTGGAAAACCTGAGGTTATCATTCAACAGTGCCACACAGTCATAACGTATCAGGTCTATCTTGTTGAGAACTGATTGTTTCTCAGCGGATTTAAAACTAATCAAGCTTGCTTGGCCGCCTGTCAGAATCGATTGTTGGCTAAGCTGCAGTTGTGTTACCGCATTTTCAAAATTACTTTCTAACAAAAGCAAAACCTTTTGAGGACTTTTCTTCGGCTTGTTGGATTTGATGGCCAATTTTTGCTTCCAGTGATAAGCCCATTGCACATCATTTTTGGTGTAGCAGTGATAAGGAAAATGATAAATGTTTTGTTGTTGAGTTTTTATCCAGTGCTCAATGATTCGATTGATGTTATTTGATGTTAAAGCATCAAACATTAAATCATCTTTGAAAATCATTGGGTCACTCAATATGCAGGCTGTGAAAGGCTGTGAAATGCTGTGATTTTGTTGAGAAAATCGTTGTTGAAATTGCGTTTGATAGCTTTGCAAATTTTGATTATGCAGCGCATGATCAGCTGTACTTATTGAATGCTTTTGCTCAATAAAAGCTTGAATCCAATTACCTATATTGTCATTAATGAGCGTTCCCGCTGCCATGATTAATGCGGGACTTGTAATCCCGGTGATTTCAGATTGCTGAATGCTTTCCCCAACCATATAGATGATTGGTTCATTAAAATACTGCCCAATATTATCAACCGTACTTTTGATGGCTTCTGAGTCATTACCCAAAATGATGACAGGCATGTTTTTAGGCGGTTCTTGCCAATCTGCCGCGGCTTCAAGTGTCATGGGTGAGTTCAGCCACAATTGCATCAAATCCCAGGCCGATGGACCCGGTTTTTTAAGCAACTCACCTTGTTGTGTGGGTATGATTTTTTTATTTTTCAGAGACTCTTGATATTTAGACAAGAGCAATGATGGATTATTTTCAGCCTGTTCCTGATATTGAATTGTTTTAAAACCCAGGCCTGAGCTTTGTTGTTGCAACCAAGTGTCAAAAGATTGTTTCAGACTATCTGCATCATTGAACTTGAACAGATAACCATTTATGCCATCTTTAACACGTCCTTTATAGGCACCTATATCGGCAGCCAATACCGTTTTGCCATGGGTCCATGCCTCTGTCAAGGTGATGCCATATGTTTCTGGAAACACTGAAGGCAAAACCACCAAATCGATGTCTTTAAGCAAGACAGCTAACTCATGGCTTTCATATTGTCCATGGCATTGGATGCTGGTATTTGCCAATTGTGGTTTAAATTTGGGCTCTATCCCACCAAAAACATGCCAATTTATTTTTTTATTTCCTACCCGATGAAACAAATCGATAAACAACTGAGCGCCTTTCAATTCACTGAATTGACCCACAAAAGCTATATGGATGTTACTTTCATCAAATGGTTTGCATGGCGCAACTTTGTTGGCATAAAAACAGGGTTTAAATACTGATGCCTTATCCAAAATGTCCGGGTATTGATTGAGGTATGCTGATTGCAAGTAATCACTGGGAAAATAAATATAAGCTGCATGGCTGATAATCTGTTCCCAGATTTCCTGGCGCAAGCTCATGAAAGAATCAGTTGTCAATTTCGCTTTTTGAGTGTTCTGTACCATGCACTGTTGACACTTTTTGCTTTCAAGTTGCATGGCAACTTCACCACAGTATTCTGTTTTTTTGTTGGCGTTTGAACTCAGGGTATAAATTTGACATAAACCGAAATGGTCATGAATAAATAAATGATATGGGATATCAAATTTATGGCAAATCAAAGGCCACGACACCGTTCCCACGCCGATTAAAGAGTGGAAATGAACCAAATCAAAATGACCTGCCAACAAAATATTTTGGAAAAACAAATCATAATCCTGGTGATACAAATCTGCGGGTAAATGATAAACAACGTGTTCAGGTCGATGAACCAAAGTGTCCAGCTCAAGAACATCAAATCCAAGTTTTTCAGCTTTGGTTTTGAATTTGTTATTCCTTTGCGGAATCAAAACCGTGTGATGAAACTGATCATCAAATCGGCTGATTAATTCTTTGGTGAAAAGCTCTACACCACCCTTATTATCGATGCCATGAAGGACATGCAAAATCTTTGGTTTCGATATTTGTCCATTTTTTAAATTCAGGTCAATCAGTTTCGTTGGATTTTTACTTTGAAACAAAGTCACTTCAGATGTGTACTGTGGCCAACGCAAATCCAGCAATTTTTGATGTGTCTTTTGTAAATCATCAGACGCAGTACCAAAACTCTGCGACCCTTGATGAAACACAAATGCTGCAGGTGCGCAAGCCACCTGTAAATCCATTTGCCTGATTAGCATCGAATAATCACATTCTTCGCCATATCCCGGACAGTAGTAGGGATCGAAACCGCCCATTTTTTTTATAACCGATTGCTTGATCAACATACAAAAACCAACGGCGGTTGGTATTGGGTACCATTGTCCAGAATACTGCCTCAGTTGTTCAAGGTGATAAGGATGGCTATGATTGATGGTCAACAAAGTTGCATGGTTTGACAATGGACAAACCGCACCAACCCGGCTATCAGCAGCAACAAACTGCATTTCGGTCAACCACCCAGTGGTCACTCGGGTATCCGAGTTAAGTAAAATCACATCTGAAGAACATTGCGCCAAATAACTGTTAACATTTTTTAAATAGCCTAAGTTTTTGGGCTGATTGATAACATGAACCTGAGGATGTTTTTGTGCTGTTGCTGACAACAATTGATTTACCCTTTGATCTGTACTTGCATCATCCAAAAAAACAATAGGGACAGATGAACAAGTAAAATCAAGTATCGATTGGACACAAGCTTTTAAGGCTTCATAACCATTGTACACGGGAACAACAACCGAAATTTCTGACGCAGACGCCTTCTGGTTGGTCGCAAATAACCAGGTTTTTTTGCTTAATTGATCAACGTATTGATGAATGGTTGTCATGTTGTTTGGAGGTTAAATATGAAAAAATTATATTTATTCTTCAATATCAATAACTTATAGAGTTTTCTTAAAATTTAATTTAATTATTTTACTTTATGCCTTGCATTAAGAGTGTTTCGTATGTTATTGTTTTGCATAACAAATGTGCCTTATAACCGATTTCTCAAACATTCGGTTTATACCTCTTAATCCCATCCTTCACAGGTTTGGGATTTTTTTTGTTCTCATATCAAGGCTTTTTTAATCAGTAACGATAATCGAATGCCATCAAATCCTCATTGAACAGATTGGCAACAAGGTCTTTAGTTCCTTCGTCATAATAAGTGCGATAGTCAACTTTTTTTGAAGCTTTAAGGTGTGGCAATTGGGCATCAAGATCCAGGCGTTGGCACAAGTCATGGAAGTCTTTTTCAAGGTTTTCAAATCGATAAACCTGATCAACCATTATATTCCCTGAGGCATCGCTTAACCACTGAGATTGGGGCATAAACATTTTTGGGCTGTCATGATAAAAGGGGTCTTTTTCATAATAACTGCGTCGAACCCAGTCGGCAAAATCAAGGGGGTTGTCTTGGAGCTTGGTTTGATTGGTTTTAACCCGGTAACGGTAATGTGAACACACCTTATCAAAAGGGTTTCTGATAAAGGCAAAGGTGAACTTATCTTGCCACTTTTGCTTACCGACCTCTGCTATTTTTTCTGCTGCAGTCAGGTGCTCAAAAGGCAAGTTCAATGCTTTTTCAACACTGCTTCCACCGGTTTTGTTGATATGAATAAAGATAAAATCCGGTTCTTGATACCACAAAGGGCAGGTATGTAGTTTTCTTTTAACCAATCTTCTTTTGATTTTGAATGTCTTGCGCAATGCTTGATACATGTTTTTACTGGGTTCTTTTAACCAGCTCACTCAGAAAAATCGCGTTGATCATCCAACGTTGAGTTCCCTGCCAAAACGCTCTGAAATTGGGATTAAAGCCAAACTTGATGATGCTGCCTTTACCTGTTTTATCAGCCACCACCAAAGGTGCTTTACTCAGTTTTTCTTGCCAATGATCAGAAACAAATCCCGCTGCACGAACTTTTTCGGTGGCTTGCAGAGGCGTGTTGTAGGATTGCTCACTGGGTTGAAGCACCGCTTTACCTTTCATCAACACAAACTGATTTTGCAGAAATGTGCCAAATGACAATGGGTGAGTTAAATCAGCTTCTGCGGCCACGATGGCACCTCCAAGGACCTTTTCGGCCGCATCTTTGTTGTAGTCACTGTAGGCCTTGCGCACAACTTCTTCAACATCATCCGATTTCTTTTTGTCCTCATCTTCAGTCTTTTGTAGGTTGTTTTCAACCCAGTTTGCCGCTGACTGCAGTGCAATCAAATGGCCACCGGCTTGAACCCAGTTTTTGAGTTTTTTGCTCAATTTCTCATCGAAATAACGTTGATAGCTGCCATTGGGCAGGATGATGTGGGTGTACTCACTGAAATCGATGTATCTGAGCTGTGAAGTGCGCACTTTACTCAAAGGTAAATAGACCTGGGTATCAAATAAATGCCACAAACTGCCCGCCTGATAAGCGTCAATACCCGAACCAACCACCATCATGGCTTTAACCGATTGAAACTTTTGTACAGCAGGCGAACCCAAATCTACGCCCGTTTCTGCCAGGGCAGTATCAACGGCATACCATTTCACTTTAAATGCGTCGGTAATGGTACTTAAAACCGCAAACAGTTTATCCTGATTGGTGTTTTTATTGACAGGTAAAACGAAACTACCCGCTGCCACTTTGGCACCAGCCACATGCAAGGGTTTACCAGTAATCATCACGTCTTCAAAGTGCTGACTCAAATAATAAAGCGCTGCCGGCGCCTTACCGCTGTCCCAGTCAAACAGGTAGGCAATGGCATCATTCTTATATGTGTTTCCAGGCTTGTTGGCTGGCGCTTTGTTGTGTGTATTCAAAGCGCTGGTAACTGCCGCCCAAGGTAACCCCCAAGCCATCCCCAAATGCCAGGCAGAGACATCATAAAAGGTATTATCCGCAAAAGAAGTATCGGTATTGAACAGTGATTGTATCAGTGTAGTTTGAGGTTGATTCAAATGTATGAATATTGATTGATCCTTAGGATAACGGTGGTCTTTGACGGTTTTGTCTGCAGACAAAAATCCATATTTAATTCGATGGGTGTCTAAAAATTGAGTCAGCTTTTGTGCCTTAATGGCATTGTGCGATACATCAAGCACATAGCCTTTGGTGCTGAGTTTACTGGCTGCTGACATGGCATTTTTGAAAAAATTCTTTTTGTATTCAAGGAGTTCTGTGCGATGTTCTTTGGCACCATTGAGGGTTGATAATGCTGTGAGGAATTGGTTTTTGATGCCTTCAGCCAATGATCTTTGCCCATTTTGGGTGTCTATAACGCCGCCGTTGGCGCGGGATTGTTCAAACAAAATACCGACTGACCCTTGTAAATCGGGATAAGTCGAACCCTTACCCGGATAAAAATCATCGAAACTTTCTTCTTTGTAATAAAACTGGTTGGCATCATCCAGTGCTTTGGCGTGAAACTTTGCCAGTTTTTGGGTGAGTAATTGATTTTTATCACTGATCAGCGGGTTTTTTCGACTTGGCACACCGGGTTGAAAAAAGAATGTCCCAGCCGACCCCATTTCATGATGATCGGTCAATACATGCGGTTGCCATTCATGAAAATATTTAAGGCGTGCTTTAGACTCAGTTTGGGTTAATAACAGCCAGTCACGATTGAGGTCAAACCAATAATGATTGGTGCGACCGCTGGGCCATTGTTCCACATGCGACATGTCATTGGGATCAGTGACTGTGCTTAACGAGCGGTAGTTGTTGGCGTAGGTGGTGAAACGCGCTAGGCCATCGGGGTTGATGACCGGATCAATCAACACAACCGTGTTTTTCATCATGTTTTTGATGGAGGGATTGTTGGTGGCCAACAAATACCAGGCGTACAAAACCGATGCATTGGCGCCGCTGGACTCATTGCCATGCACACTGAAGCCATTCCAGATTTTGAGCACTTTATCATCCTGTTTAACCTGTTTCAAATTGCGGATGTTATCTGCGCTGCTGATGGCCAAAAGTATCAGACGCCGGCCCTCATTGGTTTGTCCGTAATCAATCAGTTTGGCTTCTGCTCTGGAAGAAGCCAGCATGCTCAAATAGCGAACAATCTGATCATGTCGCAGATGCTTTTGTCCCAACTGTTGTCCCAATACAGCTTCAGGTGATGGAATGCTGGCATCAAACATTTCACCTTCAGGCAAAAAGAATTCAATCGGCTTGGCAAACAGTGCGGCGCTCAAGCACAGCAGGCAGGTCAAAATCAGGGGTTTTTTCATGGTTTAGTCTGTTGTTGTTAAATTTTGTCGAGTAGATTGTATGGCACGGATGCGCAATTGTCTAATTTGCTCGCCCAAGGCTTTGCCCTCCAGTCCCTGCTCAAACAACGGCTGTTTATCGATTTTTTGGACAGCTTTGAATAAACTGCGGATGTAATCGGCTTGTGGGTATTGTTGAAATTGTTCACCCCAACGACCGGTGGCATCAGCCTGACAAGCCTGCACAAACTTTTCCAGATATTTAGGGTTGCGGTAGGCATCCAATCGGGAAAACAGCTTTTCAATGGTTTTGGCACGCAGTTCCATGATGGTATGTGCCTGTAAGTGCCATTGACACACCATCACCGCCAGCTTTTTGTAATGACTGGGCACTTTCAGTCGTCGACAAACGGCCTTGACCAAAGGCACACCAGCAGATTCATGCCCCCGGTGACTCGGTAATACCTCTTTGGGCGTGATGCCTTTACCCAAGTCATGCACCATCACCGCAAAAGCCACGTCATTGTCCAGGTCTTTGGCTTGATCAATGGCTAACATGGCATGAATACCGGTATCCACTTCCGGATGCCATTGTTTGGTTTGCGGAATGCCAAACAGACAATCGATTTCAGGTAACAACACTTCCAATGCCCCACATTCACGAAGGGTCAGGAAAAATGCCGAAGGCTTGACCTGATTCAATGAGTTTTTAATTTCCTGCCAAACACGCTCTGCTACCAATGCCGCAATTTCACCATCAGCCACCAGCTGCTTCATCAACGCCTGGGTTTCCGAATGAACTTGAAAACCCAGTGGCGACAAACGACTCATAAACCTGGCAACCCGCAGAACACGCACAGGATCTTCTGCAAATGCTTGTGAAACGTGTCTCAGGCATTTGTCTTGCAAATCCTTTTGCCCACCAAATGGGTCAATGATTTGACCAAGCTCATCCATAGCCATGGCATTGATGGTTAAATCTCGGCGCAGCAGGTCCTGTTCCAATGTCACGTCAGGAGCCGCGTTGAACTCAAAACCATGATAGCCTTTAGCCGTTTTGCGTTCAGTTCTGGCCAATGCATACTCAGCTTTGCTGTCTGGATGTAAAAACACTGGAAAATCTTTGCCAATGGGTTGGAATCCAGCTACCACCATTTGTTCAGGAGTGGCACCTACTACCACATAATCCTTATCCTTAACTTCCATACCCAGCAGTTGATCACGAACAGCGCCGCCCACCAGATAAGTTTGCGTATTGGGAATATCTACGGCGAACATAAAATTGGTGCTGTTTGTTGGCTGATGACTGAATTAGGCCAGGCACGAGTCTGGTTTTGGTTAATGGGTAAGGTCGGCATCCAGTAACTGATGCGTTTGGGTTGTGCATGTATCAACCAGTCGTAAATGGTGACATTGGATAATATTTTGGTGATGTAATCTCGGGTTTCCCGATACGGAATGGTTTCCAGCCAGATATCTGGTGCATCTGGAAAATCATTACTCCAATCCATAGATTTGCCCTCGCCGGCATTATAAGCCGCTGCCACCAACAATGGATGGTCAAACTGTTTGAATAGGTTTTTCTGATACTGCACACCCAGTTTAATATTCAAAGGCGGTTGGTGCAGTTCCTGATTGCGATTGATGTTGATGCCCAGTTGTTGTCCCAGTCTTTTGGCGGTGGTGGGTAACAATTGCATCAAACCATGTGCATTGGCATGCGAAACCGCATCTTTGGTCCAGGCGCTTTCCTGTTTGATGATGGCCATCACCCATTGTGGCAGTGGTTTGGCACTGTTGGCGTGTTGCTTGATGGTCTGTTGATGGGCAATTGGGTAACGCAATTGATAATTATCCCATTGGCCCAAATCGGCCATGATCGCTATCGATTTGGCGTACCAACCTTCCTGGGTAACCAAATCCGCCAGTGCTTGTTTATCAGCTTTACTCAAGCCACGGTATGCCAGGTTCCATTCGCTGCGTGCCATGGTTAACAATCCAGCGTGATGTAACTCAATGGCCCTTGCAATGCCCAATGGTGCTTTGAAATTGGGATTGGCCACAGGTGTGGGGCTTTGGCACAAGGCGTATGGCAAGCGCAAGTGATCGGCAGCGAGGAAACCGTAATAATTGGTTTGTGAACTGAGCTTTTTGAAAATTTCCTTGGCTTGCTTTTTGTTACCTATTTTAGCCTCTGCTCGCCCTAACCAGTATTGCCAACGCGCTTGTTCAAGCTGTCTTACAGACATTTTTTTTAAGGCATGGTGTACTTTGGGCCAATCTTCCTGATATAAGTGGTATCGCACAATCCAGGCTTTGATTTGATCATCCTGCATGTCCGCAGGCAGTTTATTCATGGCATCAATTGAAAAGGGCTCATAATCGGTGGCAGCAAATAAAGCCATCTGCCTTTCTACCTGCGATTCCTGCCCTGCACTCAAGGAATGAGCAGCTTTGATGGCAGGCCAAAATTGATACAAGCTGGCTGGTTTTTTCTTGGCCAGCCACATGCTGGATTTGAAAATCAACCATTGAACTTCCGGAGAACTTGACCACTTCACCGAATCCTGCAAAGCCTGCTCAGGATCTTTGATGAGCTTGGTGGCATAATCCACCCACACCGGTTTATTTTTCAATCGTTTTTTCAAGTAATCTATCAATGAACTGTTGCGACTTTCATAAGCCAGTTTAATGCGCTTAACAATCAAGTCTTCGGTCATGTGACCTTGTTGCTGCCACCACTTGAAAGCCGGGGTGCAAGCATCAGGTGCTGACAAGCCGCTGAGCCACATGGCTTGAATCAAAGGTGCGAGCCCTTTGGTTTGTTTGGTCTCAATTCTGGCTCGAAGGTACCAGCATTGTTTTTTGCCTGTATCAAAACCGTTGTGGTATTTCAAATAGGTTTGCCAATTTTCAGCATTACCCAGAGCAGTCAGTAAAGCATTTTTTAAGCGTTTATTCAAAGGGCTGTCAGGATGCTTGGCTTTGAAATCAGAGATGGCCTGTTCAGGAACGGTTTTGATATTGCTTTGTATCAAAGCATAATCCAGATAGTGTTCTATGGGATAGCCCATTAAGGCGCTGCGTTTTTGCTTAACTTCAGCATCCTTGCCAGCCAACGCTTTGCTGTAAAGTTTTCCAAACAGCTGTCTTTGTTGTTGAACACTGGCCTGTAAAGTCAGGCTGAATGACAACAAAATCAAACACAGTGAGGTTTTTTTGTGGATATAGCACATGATGCCTATTGTAAGATTTCTGCCTCCAATTGTTGAAGAAATTCAATCATAAATTGATGTCTTTTGTTTGCTTCCTGTTTGGCTGCCCGGGTGTGAAACGTGTCTTTCAATTTCAATAATTTGGTATAAAAATGGTCCACAATCGCCAGCCGATCGTCAGGCTTTCTATGATAACAAAACGGGTCTTCATGAAATGTTAAGGGATTTCCAAAACCCGCTCCCACCACAAAAGTTCTGGCGACACCAATCGCGCCCAAAGCATCCATGCGGTCAGCATCCTGTACCACCTTGGCCTCCAACGTCTCACAAGGTACATTGGCTGAATAGGAATGTGCAGTGATGGCATGGGCAATGTCAGCCAAATACCCCTCTGGATACCGCCATTCAGTCAATAATTCGATGGCTTTTTCAGCTGACAGTTTTGATGCTTTGCTACGCAATGGTGAATCTTTGGCCACTGGCACACAGTCATGCAACCAGGCAGCAGGTAACACCACCCACATATTGGCTTGTTCTGCTTCAGCAAATTGCAAAGCAGATTTGACCACCCTTATGACATGGTTGATGTCATGGCCGACATCTACCACCTCGAGTTGTTCAACATGCTGTAAAAAACGGTCAGACCATTGATTGATTGCGGCTTGATCCAATCTCTCTGCCATCAGCTGCCAAAGACCTCAAACAGACTTTTCAACATCGCCCGAAACTCAAGGCTGAACAACGTAAACTGACTGTCAAGCAATTGCCATTCAGACTCAATCGAAGTGTCATCCAGTTGTTCTTTAACGATGTCAGTGAATTTGATTTTCTTGATACCCATGTCGTGAGCCAAAACCAGCTCAACCCTCTGTTGATACTCAAGTCCTAATTGGGTCACCAGGTAGCCATTGTCAATGTGTTGTTTCATTTGGTCATCCAGGTGTTCAATGTTCCTGCCACGCACCACACCCTTGTTGTCATCCAACGTTTCTAACACAATTTCACGATCCAATTGAAATCCTGCTTCGCCTTGGGCATGAATCACCCAGCGGGTCAATACCTGAGCCATGGCCGATGAAGGACCAAACGCTGAGGCCTTGAAAGAGCCCAAAGTTTGTCGCAATTGCGAAACCAGGTCTTCAGCAGCATTTTGGCTGGCCGAATCAACCACCAGCAAATTCAACTTCAAATCAATGTAAGCATGAATTGACTTGGGCTTAACAAATGCTTGCGGCAACATTTCCAACATCAATTGTTGCTTCATATCGGTTTGCTGTTTGCGACCAGGTTTTTGCCCTGTCTCGGTTTTGATGTTGTTCAATTGTTGGTTGAGTTGATGATTGACCACCGCAGCAGGCAATACTTTTTCTTCAACACCCAGGGTAAACAACAGGGCATCGCCACTTTGTAGCACAAACAATTCACTGTCCTGACCAAAAGGCGAAACCCAACCTTTGGAAACAGCTTCCATTGGCGCGCAGGATTTGAGCGCTTCGGCCTGTAAAGCTGCAGAAAATGCTTCTGCGTCTAGAGTGAAATCTTCATTAAGTTGAAACAAACGGGCATTTTTAAACCACATAAATCATCCTGAATATAAAAAACGGTTATTTTAATGAATTATGCCAAGACCGGGGATTTTTTAAACCATGAAGCTGTGTTCTTAACTGTTTTGTGGTATTTTAATCATAGTAGCTTGCTTATTAAGCAAGACTTTAACCATCAATAAATGAGGTGAATAATGTTTGGCTTCCTGAAAAAATTGTTTGGGGAATCTGAAAAAGATCAGCCTGAAACCAGAGAAAGGCGAAAACTCCAAAGACGCAAACTGCAAAATGATCGACGCGATGAAATCAGGTGGGAGCCTGACAAAGACGACCGCAGATCAGGGAAAGAAAGAAGAAGAAATATCGGCACCTGGGAAGGTCATGATCAGTAAAAACCTTGTAAACCCAGGTTTTTAGTGTAAAAAAACCCTTTGATTATTCAGATTTTAATGAAAACCATCGGCCTATGTGCTATTTTAAATACATCAGCAAGAACTGATTTGTGTGGGTAAAGACTTTTATAAGGGCAAAAAAATGTACAATTTATCAAGCAATGAAAAAAAAGCGGTTCACTATGAACCGATTGAACGACGCAGGCAAAAGGACAGAAGAGAAAATTCTGCAGATCGCCGCAGTGGTGTCAGAAATGACGGTCAAGGTGACCGCAGAGCCAGTCAAGACCGCAGAAAAAAATAGACCTTAAACGAACGGGTCCGTCAACAGCCGCATCTATTTTTGGATGCAAGCTAATCTTTTATTGCGTTGCAAAACCTAAATAATTCTAAAAG
>JAUHXW010000387.1 GCA_030426705.1 Gammaproteobacteria bacterium | reverse complement strand
ACTCAGTAAAAAAGTGAGCAAAAAGAAAGTCAGCAAAAAAGTGACTCGAACCAGTCGTTTGGGTCGTGGCTTGGATCAGTTGTTGGGTGCGCGCAAGCCCAATGAATCTTCAGATCAGGCCAGTCTTGAACAAAACGAATTACAAACTCTACCCATCAATAAACTGCAACCAGGCCAATACCAGCCTCGCAGCATCATGGATCAATCCAAACTACAGGAGCTGGCTGATTCAATCGCTGCACAAGGCATTGTACAGCCGATAGTGGTCAGAAAAATCACCAGTAAGCAATATGAAATCATCGCCGGTGAACGCCGCTGGCGTGCGGCTCAATTGGCAGGTTTAACCGAAGTGCCAACTTTGGTCAAAGAAGTAGATGACCAACAGACCATTGCCATGGCGCTGATCGAGAACATCCAGCGAGAAGACCTGAATCCATTGGAAGAAGCGTTGGCTTTGGCTAGATTGATTGAAGAATTTGAGTTGACTCATGCCGAAGCAGCTGAAGCAGTGGGGCGATCCAGAGTAGCTGTCAGCAACCTGCTCAGACTGCTGGAATTGTCGAGTCAGGTGAAAGACTTGTTACATGATGGCATGCTGGAAATGGGCCATGCCCGATGTTTGTTGTCCCTACCCAAGGAGCAACAGTTAGCCGCTGCCCAACAAATTATCGCCAAAAAAATGTCGGTTCGACAAGCCGAAGCGCTGGTTAAATCCATCAAAGAACCCACCAAAGCAAAAGCCAAACCACAACCTGAAACCAAAAGCGCTGACATCAAGCATTTGGAACAGCAATTGACTGAAAAATTGTGTGCACAAGTAGAAATTCAACACAGCAACAAAGGCAAAGGCAAACTGGTGATTCACTACCATGGAAGTGATGAGTTGGAAGGAATTTTAGAGCGCATCAAGTGATTTGCAAAAAATCCCTGAAATAAGTCGTTTCAATAGTCGATAAACTTGATTTTATTGGCCTGAACGGTTAAGGTTTGCGACCAATTTTTTCCTATATAAAAAATTCGCATGAGCACGACAAATCAAGCATTGGCCGATTGGGTCAAACAAGTCGCTGAATTAACGCAACCAGATGAAATTTACTGGTGTGATGGCAGTGAAGCTGAAAAGCTAAAATTCAATGAAATGTTGTTGGCTGACGGCACTTTCAAAAAACTCAACGAAGAAACTCACCCGGATTGTTATTTACATTTGTCCGATCCACAGGATGTGGCACGTGTTGAGCATTTGACCTTTATTTGTAGTAAAAATGAAGCCGATGCTGGGCCTAATAACCATTGGATGGCACCAGCAGCCGCTCATGAAAAAATGGATGGTCTGTTTGCAGGTTGCATGAAAGGACGCACAATGTATGTGATTCCTTACTGCATGGGACCGATTGATTCACCCATTGCACGTTGTGGTGTTGAAATCACCGACAGTGCTTATGTGGTACAAAACATGCGAATGATGACTCGCATGGGTCAACCTGCATTAGCCAGGATTGAACGAGAAGGCGGTTTTGTTAAAGGTTTACATTCTATTGGTGAACTGGATCCAGAACGTCGCTATATCATGCACTTTCCTGAAGAACTAACGATTCAAAGTTATGGTTCAGGTTATGGTGGCAATGCTTTGTTAGGTAAAAAATGTCATGCCTTGCGTATTGCTTCCTATCAGGCCAAAACAGAAGGCTGGTTGGCAGAGCACATGCTGATTCTGGGCATCAAGACCCCTGCTGGTAAACAACATTATGTGGCTGCTGCATTCCCATCGGCTTGTGGCAAAACCAATTTGGCGATGTTGATTCCACCTGAAGGGTACGTTAAAGATGGTTGGGAAATCACCACTGTTGGAGATGATATTTGCTGGATGCGACCTGGTGAAGATGGCCGATTGTGGGCCATCAATCCGGAAGCGGGATTCTTTGGGGTGGCTCCAGGAACGTCAAAAGCCACCAATCCGAATGCCTTGGCGATGTTATACAAAGACACCATTTTCACCAATGTGGCCGAAACTGAAGATAATCAGCCGTGGTGGGAAGGTCTTGATGACCGCACACCTAAAACTGATTGGCAGGGAAGACCATACGATTCAGCCAATGGTCCGGCCGCACACCCCAATTCAAGATTCACCGTATCAGCTAAACGTTGCCCAAGTTATTCTCCAGAAATGGAATCAGCAACCGGTGTACCAATTGATGCCATTATTTTTGGCGGTCGTCGCGCCAGCCTGGTACCTTTGGTGACTGAAGCCAGAAACTGGGAACATGGTGTGTTGATGGGTGCTACCGTTGCTTCTGAGACCACTGCAGCAGCCACCGGTGCCGTAGGCGTGGTCAGACGTGATCCCATGGCGATGAAGCCATTCTGTGGTTATCACTTTGGTGACTACTGGGGTCATTGGGTTGAGATGCAAAGCAAAGCCAATAACTTGCCCAAAGTGTTCACTGTGAATTGGTTCCGCAAAGACGAGCAGGGTAAATTCATGTGGCCAGGTTTTGGTGAAAACATGCGTGTTTTGGAG
>JAUHXW010000386.1 GCA_030426705.1 Gammaproteobacteria bacterium | reverse complement strand
ATCACCGAAATATCGAGATTCGCATAGGCAATTTGCGCCAAAGTTCTTGGAATTGGCGTGGCGGTCATTATCAGGTTATGCGGCATGATGTTACCTTGTTGACCCTTTTGTTTTAACATTAGCCGTTGATGCACACCAAAGCGGTGCTGCTCATCGATGATGACTAAAGCCAAATCGCGGTATTCCACATCAGCTTGAAACAGTGCATGGGTGCCGATGATTACATTGGCACTGCCTGCAATTTGTTCAAGCACATCGATACGTTCCTTGCCTTTTATTTTGCCGGATAAAAAAACGATGGTTTCTTCAGGAAAATATTGCTCAAGGGTGAGCAAATGCTGTTCAGCCAGTATCTCAGTCGGCGCCATCATCACCGCTTGTTTATCATGAGCCAAAGCAGCCTGCATGGCCAATGCGGCGACCACGGTTTTACCACTGCCCACATCGCCTTGTACCAGCCTTTGCATGGGATGGTTTCTGGCCATGTCTACGTGGATTTCAGCCACAACCCGTTGTTGTGCGCCGGTCAATTCAAATGGCAACTTTTTCAACAATGTGTTTTTTTGTTTTGTGTTGATGGGTAATGATTGTGCTTGTAACTGTTCAATGGTGCTTCGAGCCTGATGCATGGCCAGAAAATGTGCCAATATTTCTTCGATTTTCAACCGTTGTTGCGCTGGATGCGTGTGATTCAATAACTTCATCACATCGGCATCTGCTGGTGGCTGATGTACGAACAGCAAGGCATCACTCAAGGTTGGCATGTGTTGCTTGGCCAACCAGTCTGGTGGTAACAGTTCCTGCAAATCAAATTGACCTTTTTTCAACCATTCAATCGCTTGAGCTGTGGCTTTTTGTAACAGTTTTTGCGAAATCCCTTCGGATTTGGGATAAATCGGCGTCAGGGTTTTGGCCAATGCCGGTTGTTTTTCACCCAGGGAAAACTCGGGATGGATGATTTCCATACCATACATGCCATGCTTGACCTCGCCGTAGGCACGAATGCGCAAACCGCCCCGCATTTTGATTTTTTGGGAATAATAAAAGTTGAAGAATTTCAACTGCATGACCTCAGTGCCATCATCCACCTCACAAACCAAAATTGGCCGACGACCCTGAGTTACATAGGATTTAACGATTTCACCCTCAACCTGTGCATAGCTGAATCCAACCAAACCTTCAATCGGCGTGATTTTGGTCTTGTCCTCATATCGCAACGGCAAATGAAACAGCAAATCCATCACATCATCAATGCCCAGTTGTGCCAATTTGTCAGCAGTGGTTTTACCAATGCCTTTAAGTTCAGTCAATTCCATGACTTAAAAGTATAACCGCATATATAAAATCATTCAGTTGTTACAACTTGCCTGGGTAACAGCAAATTCTTATCTCACATTGTGTCATGGTCTATTTTACACAAACTCGCCAGATAAGAAAATTTGCTAAAAAGGTATGTCCTTGGGGCTTACGCTTCCGCTCCGAGCTCACGCAGCACACCTCCTTCCCTGGAGGCGTCATTCATTTTTGTTCCTGACTAAAATGAAAGCGACCGCGGCGGACATGGCATGTAACTTCGCACGAATGACGCCATTCACACAAGGCTTCTTTGCTTCGCAAAACCGCCATGTGTTCATTGGCTATTCTCTTCGCCTCTGATTGGCCTGCATGGATGCAGGTCTGTCGCGTGAGCATGGAGCGGAAGCGGCCGCATTTGCTCACGGCTTATCACTCATTTCGTCAAGGCTTCGGTCTCTGATCCTGTCTCGACCCTAACTCCTGTTTCCATACAGTCGTCTTGCCTTCGGCAAATCGCCTTGATTCCATTCACTGCCTAACCGCCTCGGCAGGTCGAGCTGCTCAGCAGCTCTCCTACGGGCTGAACAGATATATGAGCAACAAGTTTTAATGATGGTTGATTAATTTATTCGAAACCGTGACTAAATATCAACTCCAATGAAATTCCATTGGTACATACAATATCAGTATTGGCGGTTTGAAAGACAAAGTGAGTTTCATTGCCGACATGCTTAACATGATGAGAGTAAGCTATATCAAGCTTAAAAACTGAAAGACCCACATAAAAGTAAGGTTCTGAGGCTTGAATAGGCTGACCTGACACTGTAGAACAAACACCCAGATCTACTTGAGACTGGAAATCAACAAAAGATGAATGATAGCTTACCGTAAAATCATCGTTCGGTTGATATTTGTAGCCATCTATCACCAAAACGTGCTCACTTGAACAATGCCCAGAATTATCTATCAATAAATCATCAATAAATGATGAATAAACCACAAGCTCAAAACCACATGTATCCGCATCATAGTAAAAAGGCATGATGATTTGAGTGTCATGTAAAGGCAAATTATCATTGACAACCTGTACATTCCATTGAGCATTAAGGCTTAAAGGGAGTGTAAAAAAAACGACTAAATAAATAAAACGCATCATTTTTCAATTTCCATTGTCTGAGATTTCGTTGAAAAAAATCTGACAGTTTTGATCTGAAGTAAAAAGACATCT
>JAUHXW010000055.1 GCA_030426705.1 Gammaproteobacteria bacterium | reverse complement strand
AACACATGATGTTCGCGCGCTTTTTCCAAATCATTGTGTTGGTCATTACCGTTGATGTACCAAAGCAATTGCTGTGGCAACAATTCCTGCGGGCAAACCTTGACGCAATCGCCGCAGCGTATACATGGCATGGGTTCTATTTCAGGCTTGGTAGATTCCTTAGGTAAAGCCAACAAACAATTGGTGGTTTTTTCGAGCCCAATTTCCGCATTGGGCATGGCATATCCCATCATGGGGCCGCCAACCACCAATTTATCTAAGTCATCTCGGCAGTCTGCCAGTTGTAACAAATGAGCAAATGGCGTGCCTATCAATGCCAGGTAATTACCCGGTTGAGCCACACTGTCACCAGTCACGGTAACTATTCTCTCAAGCAAAGGTCGCTTCAATACAATGGCATCATAAACCGCTTTGGCCGTTGCGACATTTTGCATCACCACCCCAACGGCCAGTGGCGTTTTGCCACTGGGTACTTCTTTTCCAGTTAAAACTTTAATCAACTGTTTTTCGCCACCAGTTGGATAAATGGTGGGTACTTTTACCACAACAATGTTAGTGATTTGCTCTGCTTTGAGGAACGCGTCCAGTTGTTTTTTGACCCCGCCAATATTTTCTTCAATGGCAATGATGGCTTGCTGTGCCTCGGCAGCTTTCAGTAACCACTCAGTGCCTTTGATGATTTCTTGCGGGTGATCTAACATCAAACGTTCATCACAAGAAATGTAGGGTTCACACTCCGCGCCATTGATAATCAGTGTGGTCGCATTGTGTGATATGGTTGCCGTGTCTTGTTGGTATTTGATGTGTGATGGGAAACCCGCGCCGCCCATGCCAATGATGCCTGCTTGCCGGATTTGTTCGATGATTTCATATCGATTTTGCGGCAAGTTAAGGTTGCTTTGATTGAGGTCATTAAGCCACTGGTCCTTGCCATCAGGTTTGAGGGTAATGGTCAACGCCTTACTGGCATCTGGAGCTGCGGTTGCTTGTTCTGAAATTTCAATCACTTCACCTGACGTGGGGGCATGTGCCACAGCACCAAAGGGATGTTCAGGTAAGGCTATCACTTGTCCTTTTAAAACCTGGTCACCGACATGAACGACAGGTTCAGCCACATGACCTCGGCTGGCTTTCAGCGCAATGATTAGCTTTTCTGGTATGCCAGCAGATAGAACTTGAGGTTCGCAAGATGCCTTTTTGTGGTGTCGCAACACCAGACCACCATGAAAATGGGACAAGCCCTGTTGATTGCTTGAACTTACCATGAGCGTGCCTCTTCTATGGTTTGCAACAAAGCGGGTTTGGGGTTGCGTTGTAACTGGGCGGGCATGGGTGCTGGAATTTTGATGATGCAATCTACCGGACAGGCAGGAATACATAAATCACAGCCGGTACATTCATCCAGAATCACCGTGTGCATCAGTTTGGCGGCGCCGACAATGGCATCGACCGGGCATACCTGAATGCATTTGGTACAACCAATACAATCGGCTTCTACGATTTCAACCACCTGGTCTTCTTCCTCAGTGCCATTTTCCGGATTGAGTTCCAACACCTCAACATCCAGCAATTCAGCGAGCTTTTTGATGCCTTCCTGGCCGCCAGGTGGGCATTGGTTGATGGGCGCCTCGCCCTTGGCAATCGCCTCGGCGTAGGGTTTACAACCCGGGAAGTTGCATTGTCCACATTGGGTTTGTGGCAAAATGGCATTGATTTGTTCAACAATTGGGTTGCCTTCGACTTTAAACCTTTTGGACACCCAAAGTATCAACAAGCCAAATACTGTGGCCAAACCCACCATGCCAGCCAAGGCCATAGCCCATTGTGTGGCTACTGCACTCATGCCTGTGTCATGCCCGAAAAACCCATAAATGCCAGCGACATGATACCTGCGGTCATCAAAGCGATGGGTAAGCCTCGAAACGATTCAGGTACATTGGCCATTTCAAGCCGTTCGCGAATGGCTGAAAACAGCACCAACACCATACCAAATCCAAAAGCCGCACCAAATCCAAAAAAAGCGGACTCAATCAGACTGTTTTGCTTTTGCACATTCAACAAGGCCACACCGAGTACCGCACAATTGGTGGTGATTAAGGGTAAAAATAAGCCCAAAACCTGATACAACAAAGGCGATGATTTGTGCAAAATCATTTCAGTGACTTGCACCGTTACTGCAATCACCAGAATAAAGCTGAGCGTTTTTAAGTATTCAAGTTCCAATGGAACCAGCAAGTATTCATTGACCAGATAACTGGCAATCGATGACATGGTCAGTACAAATGCGGTGGCAAAACTCATGCCTAAGGCGGATTTGTATTGAGTCGATACCCCCATAAAAGGACACAGCCCCAAAAATCGGACCAACACAAAGTTGTTCACAAAAGCTGCGCCTATGAATATGAGGAATATGTCAGACATCTTTGTTTATTTTACACGCATTCCCGGTTGGGCTCCCTCATGTGGTTCCAGAATAAATAAATCTTTTCCACCGGGACCTGCTGCCAAAACCATACCCTCAGACATGCCAAAGCGCATTTTACGGGGTGCCAGATTGGCCACCATAACGGTGTGTTTGCCAATCAGGTCTTCTGGTTGGTAAGCTGATTTGATGCCGGCAAATACATTGCGGGTTTCATCACCAATGTCTAAAGTCAGTTGTAGCAATTTGTCTGCTTTTTCCACATGTTGGGCATCAACGATTCTCGCAATGCGCAAATCCACTTGAGCAAAAGCATCAAAATTGATTTCAGGACTGATTGGGTCTGCAATCAATTGCCCATTACCGGTTTTGACGGTCTGCGCCGCTTGAGTCGCTTCTAAATCCTGTTTACTTTGTTCAATGATGGCATCCAAAGTTTCTGGTTCGATGCGACTGATTAAAGGTTTGAATTTGTTGATGCCATGATTCAACAGAGGATCATTGATGGCAAACCAATCATTCAAATCCGTGTTCAAGAATTCAGCAGACTTGCTGGCTGTGAAAGGAATCACTGGTGCCAACCAGGTCATCAAAACCCTGAACAGATTGATGCCGGTGGAACATACCTGATGCACTTCAAGCTGTTTGTCCTCATCTTTGATGGCCACCCAAGGTGCCATGTCAGCGATGTATTGGTTGGCTTTATCCGCCAAAGCCATGATTTGTCTGACCGCTGCATTGTATTTGCGGTTTTCGAACAATTCAGCAATCTCTTCAGAATGGCTGATAAATTCATCATACAGGGCTTGATTATGCAGCTGTGCTGATAAAGTTGAATTGAATTTTTTCTTAATGAAGCCGGCACAACGAGAGGCTATGTTGACCACTTTACCTACCAGGTCTGAGTTCACCCGTTGTCTGAAATCATCCATGTTAAGGTCAATATCAACCAAACCATCAGATAATTTAGCCGCAAAATAATAGCGCAAATAGTCCGGGTTTAAATGCTCAAGATAAGTAGATGCTTTGATGAACGTACCACGTGACTTGCTCATCTTGGTACCATTAACAGTCAAAAAGCCATGTACATAGACGGCATTGGGCAGCTTCATATTGGCACCGTGTAACATGGCTGGCCAGAACAAAGAATGAAAGTACAAAATATCTTTGCCAATAAAGTGATACATTTCGTGCTCGGTTTTTGGATCAATCCAAGGGGCAAAATCTTCACCGTTGTTGTCGCAAACATGTTTCAAACAAGCCAGATAACCGACCGGCGCATCCATCCACACGTAGAAGTATTTATTGTCTTCTTCGGGGATTTGAAAACCAAAATAAGGCGCATCACGAGAAATGTCCCATGATTGTAGCCCTGCTTCAAACCATTCAGCCAGTTTATTGGTTACTTCTTCCTGCAATGAGCCTGAGGCCACCCAATCCTTCAGCATGGATTCAAAGTTTTTCAAGTTAACAAATAAATGCTTAGACTCTTTCATCACAGGGGTGGCACCGCTGACTACAGAAACCGGATTTTTAATTTCTGTGGAATCATATGTCGAGCCACAGGCTTCACAACCATCACTGTATTGATCTTCGGTGCCACATTTTGGACAAGTGCCCTTAACAAACCGGTCTGGCAAGAACATCTCACGTTCTGGATCGAAGTACTGTTCTACGATTTTACTTTCAATGTGTCCGGCTTTTTTCAGTTTCAGATATATTTCGGAAACCAGTTGTTGATTTTCAGGTGTATGGGTGGAATGGTAATGGTCATAGGAAACACCAAAAGCCTGTAAATCACGCCAATGTTCTTCACGAATACCATCGACCAGTTGTTCAGGTGTCATGCCCTGTTTTTCGGCATTCAGCATGATGGGCGTGCCATGTGCATCATCGGCACAAAGGAACTTCACCTCATGGCCACGGGCTCTTAATAAGCGCGCCCAAATATCTGATTGGCTGTGCTCAACAAAATGCCCAAGGTGTAAGGACCCACTGGCATAGGGCAGAGCTGAAGTGATCATGATTTTTCTTGCTGATGTTTGGCGCTTGTCCATGGTTCGACACTGGTTAAAAATAAAGCAGGGTATTATCTCATGTGACCATGCAAAGGTCTATGGTCAGAAGGTGGTTGGCAAGTATTTTGTGGCTTCAGGACTGTAAGAATTGATAAGCACCATAGCCAGCTGATCCGGCAAATACCAACCACACAATTATTTTAAGCGATGCCCAGTTTTGTCTGTCCCAATCACCTCTGAATAAGGCGATGATATCTGGCGTTAATAGCAATTTTAAACAGTCAGCAAAATCCTGCCAATCGTCAAAAAAATATTTAAAGCTGTATCGAAGAACAACTACCGCAGCCATGATTGAAAGGAATATTTCCATGATGAAAATTGCCCCGAATGAGGAATTCGGGGCTATATAATTTGAAGTTTTATTTGCCGATGTGTTTGTCTAAGAATTTCAGCATTTTTTTGTAAAGTTCCACTCGATATTTAACTTTTTGAAAGCCGTGACCATCCTTTTTGTAGATGGTTTGGTACTTTATCCCTTTTTCCTTGAGTTTGTCTTCCAACAGATAGGCATTGCCAATTGGTACCCTGACATCTTCAGTGCCGTGAACAATCAATAAAGGTGCTTTCAATTTGTCAATATTATAAGCAGGAGATCTTTCTTTATTCAATTGCTCATAGTTTTCCCCTAACATGCGTTCAAAAAACCACTTTCTTCTTTTGCTGTCCTGTTTGAAGGAGTCTGCTTTTCTCAGTTGATAATCCAAATCATAAGGACCCGCATCAGGAATAGAGCATTGGTATAAGTCAGGTTCTTTGACAACAGCTTGCATGGCTGCATAGCCACCATAGCTGACCCCATGAATACAAACGCGATTTTTATCAGCATACCCTTTTTCAATGGCCCATAATGTGACATCGGTTAGATCATCTTGCATCTTTGCACCCCATTCATGGTAGCCGGCCTCCTGAAAACCTTCCCCATGGTTTCCTGAACCCCGGTAGTTAAGTTGAATCACAAGATAACCGTTGTTGGCAAACATTTGAGCTCTGGCATCCCAGCCCCATCTATCCACTGCGCCGTATGGTCCACCGTGAGGGTAGATAATCAATGGCAGGTTTTTAAGTTCTTCATTAAGAGGTATGGTCATTTGCCCATACATTTTTAAACCGTCTCTTGCATTAAAAACAAAGGGTTCAACCTTGGCCATCTTTTTTGGGTCAATCTGTGGCATTGAGCTGGTCAGATAATTGATTTGCTGTTTGCTGACATCATAAATGTAGAAGTCCCCCGGATTCCGGTCACTTCTTACATGTAATGTGGTTTTGGTATTGTCATTGGTGAAGTTACCAATTGATACAATCGATTCTGGAAAACTGGCTCTTAATGACTTGTGAAGCGCGATGTCTGCTTTGACTGAGTCACTTTCAAGGTAATGGTATTGACGGTAACCGGCCTCATACTGTACGCCATAAATGACATCGTTGGCATTGTACAGTCCGCCCAGCACATCTACGTCTTCGTGTCTGTAGATCAATGAAACTTTGTTGCTGTTAAAATCGTACTCGAACAAGCCGTCAGGACCATTGTCTGGTAAATCGAAGTTTGAGGTGAAATAAAACTTATCGTTGGTACTGTTAAATCCCAATCCTGCAAAACGAGGCCGTTGCTTCCTTTTGCTGTCAACTTTTAGTTGCTTCCAGTCGTTGTCATTGTTTTTATAGTGGATATAAACCAAATCGTCATCGAAATTGTTTCTTTCGACAGGGTCAAACTCGTATGCAATTCTTGGTTCATCATTATGGTCAAAGCTGATTGATCGTATGGTCGACTTAGAACCGCCAATGGGTTTAGGTACTATCGGCAGGTAATCTGTTTTAAGGTTATAAACATCCATCTTGTGAATTTTTACACTTTCACCACTAAAATATTTGGTTATCAGCACGTGTTCTGGATCATCTTCCAAGAAAGAGACAATATTTGAGTACATGACAGGAACACCAGTGCGTTTTTTGCCGTCATAGTTTGCAAAATAAGATCGGTAGTCCTTATCAGCCCCATCTAACCAACCGGTGATGTTGCCACCAATGAAAAATAATCTTTCGTTGTTGACCCAGTCAAATTGAATTATTTCACGGTCTTTACCCACGTCAAAGGCGTAAATGCCTTTTTTGGTTTTGAGGTCCATGGTGCCCAATTTGACACGGTCTTCGTCTTCAAATGTATAGGCCAGGTATTTACCGTCGGGGGATATTTTTGCAGCTTTTATTTTGGATTTTTCTGCAAAAACCTCAAGTGGCAAAGGTTTGCTTTCTGCAATTGCTGTAACGGTCAGCAACAATAAAAATAAATATTTCATAAATTGTCTCCTGTTATAGGTTTTTTTAACGTCCATTTATTATTTTGGAAATTTGTTATATCTAAATTGAATTTGTATCTCAGACAAGATGCTATGACAGGCATTGATGTCTCAGCAGCAGACCATTCCTATGTGGTATGCCGTTCTAAAAATTGTTAAAAAACAATTGGGTTCAGAATTGTATTGATTCGTAACAGTCTATTCAATCTCTTTCTTCATAATCAGCAAGTTGCCGTAGCCGTCTTTAGGTGTGGCAAATTCCCAGGAGTCCATGACACTGTCGATAAAATTGATGCCCATTTGCCCAGGTAATGGGTTTGATAAGTCACGAGGACGAATGGAGCTGTCGTAGACTTCAGGGGCGAAATCTCGCAGATAAAACACCATGGTTTTGTTTTGGGTTTTTATTTCCAGTTCAATGTCGCCTTGCTGATTGTCTTTATAAGCATGGCGGATGATGTTGGTGATGGCTTCATCCAGGCTGAGGATGATTTGCTGACAGCATTGTTCATTAAATCCGGTTTGCTTAGATACTTCCATGATTTTGTGCCTGATTTGTTTGAGTTGGCATGGGCTGGCTTTGAAATATTCGGTCAACAAGACTTCTTCTTGCAAATGATCCCGTCGTTCAATCAATAAAACGGTGGCATCATCGTTCAATTTATGTCGTCGCGCTGATGTGATGAGCTTACCGATGCGCACCTCAGGTGATTCGGATTCGGTGTTTTTGATGTCTTCTATGATGCCTTCTAATTCTCTGCGCTCATTGTTGTCATTTCTGGCATCAGTCAGGCCATCTGTTAAGAAATACAGGCCACCCATGTTGAGTTTCAATGATTGTTGTTCAAAAGATAAATCGCTGGCTTTGATGCCCAATGGTGGCGCATCGGCATTCCAGGTTTGGATGTTGCATTTGGGGCATTTGTAAATCACTGGCGGTAAACCGGCATTGGACCAGGTTGCCAGGTCAGTTTTCGGGTCATAATAGCCAACAGCCGCACAAACAAATAAGCCCCGAGACGCTTTTTCACACAGTTCTTTGTTGGCTTTAGCGAGCCATTGGCCGGGTGGCAGTTTGTCTTTACCAATCCAACGCAGCAAACTGCTGGCACGAACCATCAGCATCGAAGCATCCAGTCCTTTGCCAGAAACATCGCCAATGATGAAGCCTACGGTGCCATCATTCAGTTCAAAATAATCATAGAAGTCACCAGAAACCTCATTGGCTGAGATGTTACTGCCTACAACCGGAAAAGGAGGTTTCAATCGGCCAGGTAACAAAGAACGTTGCAATTTCCGTGCCAATGTCAGTTCTTTTTTGATGCGTTTTTGTTCAACGAAATTTAAGGTGTAACGGGCATTTTGTACAGCCAATGCAATGGGGGTGGCCAACAAACGCAGAATATCTAAATCTCTTCTTTGGAATAAACTTTCATTCAATTTGTTCAGCACTTGAATAACACCAATGGTTTTCCCCTGGCTGAGTAAAGGTGCACACAACACCGATCTGGTTTGAAAGCCGGTCAGCGTATCAACATGACAAACAAAATCGGCATCCTTTCTGGCATCCTTGATCATTTGGCTTTTACCTGTAGTGAAGGTTCTGCCAATAATACCAGCATCTGTTTTCAAAGCCATGGAGGTGACATCCACTGGTCCTGCACTGGCTCTGCATACCAGATTTTCTTCGGTTTTATCAACCAGGAAAACGCTGGCAGCTTCTGCATCCATGTATGATTTGATTCGGGTAACGGCACGTCGCAAGATGTCATTGATGTCCATCGATTTAACGAAATCCTGGCTTAAATCAGCCAGTAAACTCAGCTGTTCTAATGTGCCAGCAGACTGTTGTGCAGGATCATTACTGAATAATTGGTTATTCGGCTTCATCTTTTTCTTTTTGTTTTGACTGTTTCTTCAAAGCCCTTTTTTGTTTTATAGTCAGCATGGTAATTATGATTCCGGATAGGGCATAGGTGGTAAAGACCACAAAAAGTACCCAGGCTGTTTTTATGGTTAACAACACAAAAACAAGCACCAACAGCAATATCCAGACAAATGAAACATTCTCTTTGAATGGAATGGTTTTGAATGAATAATAACGGAACCGGGAAACCATCAATAAGCCAACAACTATGGTCAAGGGCATGGCGATGTATTTCAAATCTGCACCAATCAGTTCAAGATCCACGCTGATCCATACAAAAGAAGTGACCACAGCGGCAGCAGCTGGAGAGGGCAGGCCTTGAAAATAGGCTTTGTCAATCACTCCTATCTGGGTATTGAACCTGGCCAGTCTCAATGCGCCAGAAACTGCAAAGATAAAAGCTGCCAACCAACCAATTTTTCCCAACACAGGATGAACTATGTTCAAATGAGATAGAGACCAGTTAAACATCAACAAAGCTGGCGCAATGCCAAAAGATACCAAATCAGACAGCGAATCATATTGCTCACCGAATTCAGATTGGGTATTGGTCAAACGTGCTACACGGCCATCCAGAGCATCTAATAGCGCAGCGATGAAAATGCTCAGACAGGCCATCTCATACTTGCCCTGAATGCCGGCAATGATGGAATAAAAACCTGAAAACAAAGCGCCCGTGGTGAACAGGTTGGGTAATAAGTAGATGCCTTTGCGTTTTGCGTTGTCTAATTTTGACATAGATAAAACATATTTTTTTTCTGTAGGCTTTATTGTAACTTAATAAGGAATGGGATAAAAATGATTAAATCGTGGTCTACCCAGTACCCGTTCTTGCTATTTAGCGGAAAAATTTTTAAGATGATTAAAAATGCAGGAGTTTAATATGAAATATTTTGCAATTTTGGTGATGTTATTTGTGATGGTCACAGGTATACAAGCCGGAAAAATTTATAAATGGGTGGATGAAAATGGTCAAATTCATTATTCATCACAAAAACCACCTGGACAAGAAGTGGAAACAGTTAAGGTCAAAAAAGGCCCTAAGGCCGTACAAGCCGAAGAAAGTGGATCAGCTGATAAAGCTGGTGATAAAGATGCCCCGACTGCAGAGGATGAAGAAGCTGAAGCCTTGGCTCGCGAACAATTAGCCAAATCAGACGCAGCTAACAAGAAAAAAATGTGCGAGCAAGCACGTCGAAACATTGATTCGTTAAATGCTTCGGTAAGGGTCGTACAAAAAGATGAAAAAACCGGCGAAAATGTCAGAATGTCAGATGAGCAAAGGGTACAAGCCCTGAAAAAGGCGCAACAAGCTGTCAAAGAGTATTGCCAGTAAAACCATGAAAAGACGTCAAGTAGTTACCGGTGGTGCGTTAGCGGCATCATTGGCTTTAGCGGGTTGCAAACAGGACGCAGCATCAACAAAAGAGGCCAGGTCGGCACAGAAAATAACTTGGAAAATGGTCACTGCCTGGCCGAAAAATTTTCCGGGTTTAGGTACCGGCGCAGAATTTTTGGCCAAAGCCATTACTCAAATGTCCGGTGGACGTTTAACCGTTAAGGTGTTTGGTAGTGGCGAACTGGTACCTGCTTTTGAGGTTTTTGATGCGGTTTCAGCCGGCACTGCACAAATGGGACATGCAGCGGCCTATTACTGGAAAGGCAAGCTCCCAGAGGCACAATTTTTTGGTGCAGTACCCTTTGGCATGAGCGCCAATGAAATGAATGCCTGGTTGTATCATGGTGGTGGCTTGCAACTATGGGAAGAAGCTTACCAGCCGTTTGGTCTGAAACCGATGCCTGCTGGCCAAACCGGTGTACAAATGGGTGGTTGGTTCAACAAGGAAATCAATACCAAAGACGACATCAAAGGTCTGGTGATGCGCATTCCTGGCATGGGTGGAGATGTGTTGGCTCGTGCTGGTGGCACGCCACAAGCCCTTCCAGGCGCTGAATTGTTTACCGCTTTACAAACGGGCACCATTGATGCCACAGAGTGGGTTGGACCATACAATGATTTGGCTTTTGGCTTATATCAAGCTGCCCAGTTTTATTACTATCCAGGTTGGCATGAACCGACAGCTTGTCTGGAAGCGATGGTTAATCAACAGGCCTTCGATGCCTTGCCCGAAGATTTACAAAAAGTGGTAGAAATGGCAGCCATGGCGGCCAATCAACACATGCTTTCCGAGTTCACTGCCAACAATCAGCGCGCGTTAGAAACCTTACAGCATGAACATCAGGTTGAACTGCGACAATTTCCACCCGATGTCATGGAAGAATTCAAATCCTATGCAGCTGATGTGTTGCAAGAACTGGGCCAGCACAGCGAGTTGTCACAGCGAATTTATCAATCATACAAATCCTTTGCTGACCAAACACAAAAATGGTTGGCTGTTTCAGAACTGGCTTATTTGCAAGCCAGATGAACGCTGAAAACAAGGCAACCCGTTCGAGCCTGACTCCTGACTGGTTGCCTTTATTTCCCTTTATTCATTCACATGGGTCGACGATACAGGATCTGCAAACAACATTCCCCGACTTAGCTGATTATGATTTGAACCTTGATTGGGAGCAATTTGTAGCAGCCAAGTCACATTTGGATAAGTTTGGCCAATTGCGACAATTTCGCCAATCAAGACTGGCCTATATGGCTTTCCAGGATTTCTTTTTACCTTTGTCGAAGCATACTTTAACCATGAAATTGGTTTCCGAGCTGGCTGATTTTTTGCTTTCACAGGCTTGGCATATGGTCAATACTGAAATGCAAAGTCGTTATGGCTGTATCAAAAACCAAAATGGAGATGTCGCTACTTTGCAAGTGTTTGCCTTGGGTAAATTGGGGACTTGCGAGCTTAATTATTCTTCTGATATAGATTTGGTTTTTGTGCATGATGGCGCAGGGATGTCTGATGGCGAAAGAAGTCTTGATGCTGAATCCTGGTTCATGCGTTTTGGCAAAAAAATGATTCAATTGTTAGACAGTTTTACCAGTGATGGTCGGGTTTATCGGGTGGATATGCGTTTACGGCCTTTTGGTTCTGCCGGGCCTTTGGTTTGTTCCAAAGATGCATTGGCTCAGTATTTAATCAATGAGGGTAGGGATTGGGAGCGGTTTGCGTGGATGCGTGCCAGGCTGATTTGTGGTGATGAGTGGGCTTGCCAGTCATTGATGAAAGAAATCAATGCATTTATCTACAGGCGTCATTTGGATTATAAAGTATTTGACGCATTGGCTAAAATCAAACAGGACATTGCTTTAGAGCATCAGGTACATGAAAGTGATTTAAAACTTGGTTTCGGTGGTATCAGAACCATCGAGTTTATTGTACAAAGTTTGCAAGTGGTTTTTGGCGGTAGAATCAAGCAGCTGCAAGGGGTTGCAATTCATCCGCAATTTGATAAGTTGTTGTTCCATAAAAAAATTTCGAAAGATAATGCCAGCGTGCTTGAACAAGCCTGGTTGTGGTTAAGAAAGACAGAGAACCTGGCGCAGATTGTTCAGGATCAGGACACCCACGAATTACCTCAGGATGATGATTTGCAGGCTGTTTTTGCTGAAATTTTAGGTTCAGAAAGTTGGACGTTGCTAATCAGTCAGTTAACCGGTTTAAGACAATCTGTGGATCAGATTTTTGCTGAAATTTTCAGTCATCCAAAACAGGATGAACATCAGTTAAATGCCCAACAGCAAATTTTGTTGCAAACATTAATTGATGAACTGAATTTATCCAGAGTGCCTCAAGATACGGCACAAAAAGCCAAACAATTGTTGGAAATATGTTTGGGTAAAGCCAATCGGGAAGTTTGTCTTGACTTCACCCGAGTTGTCAAAGTATTGCTTAAACGCCCCAATTACTTGTTGATGCTGCTGAAAGAACACAATGTCCTGCATAACGTACTGCAATTGTTGCAGCAAGATTCGTATTTTAAGGATGTTTTGATTCGTTATCCGGTGCTGTTTGAACAGTTGTTTGAATATCAGCCTTACCGAGCATTAAGCACGGAACATCTACGCCAAGATTGGCATTCATTAATCGCCAAAGAAACTGAGGTGGAAC
>JAUHXW010000385.1 GCA_030426705.1 Gammaproteobacteria bacterium | reverse complement strand
ATTTCACCCTTTGGGTTAATCCATCGCAATTGGTTACTGGTGGCCAGAACCCATTGCTTATTAAGTTTTACGGCTCCGACCAAAGGTTCAGCGATGTTGATGATGGCTTTATTGATTTTAACTTCATCATCAATTTGATAAACAACTTCACCAGCAACATCCCAGGCCTGCTGCCTATGACCATAATCAAACCATTGCAGGATGGTTGGAGATTTGACAAAAGAACTGGTTAACTTAAGCGTATCAGCATGCTGTAGTAACAATCCTGTGGTGGCCAACTGTAATAACCACAAAGCCGACAACAGGCCAACCCAGCGGTGTATTTTCCTGAGCAACTTACGCAATCTCATGATGATTCTGCCAATACACTATCAAGGTACAAAGCCACTTCGGTTTGTTTTTTCAGCGCATTGACCGAAAGAGTTGCGCCGCTAATGCTGTCAATGTGCTTTTGCCAGTTCTGTTGTTGATTGGCTCCCACAAATTGCTCAGTAAACCACGGAACTTGTACTTCACCGCCACGTGATTCACGATAAACCACCACTTTAACCTGATGCACCTGATTGTTCTTAATGACCACGGCCGTGGTGATGTCACGTTCTTTACCCAGTTCATCAAGTAGCCAGACAGTTTTTCCCTGTGCTTGCCAATAGCGGTAATTCAGTTTTTTCTCTGGTCTGTTTAAAATTTGACTCAGGTTCTCTTTGATAACACCTTTGACCCACAATCGTTTTGGTTTGGGTACATCATCCTGAAATACCTGAGCAAGGAAAGTTTTGATTTTCTGATTTTCTGTAGGCGTGTAAGACCAGCTTGCAGATGAAATCACCAACAAACTGGTCAAGAGAACATATTTTATAATTGATATTTTCAATATTTAGAATGAGTAGCCAACGCCTAAGTTAAATCCGTCATCGGAACCACCTTCACTTTGATCCTGGTAATCAAATTTAAATACTGTGGTTGGTGTCAGCCAGTAATTAAATCCGATATCCATTTGCTCAACATCCAAGGCATTGTTGTCACCGGCGTTGTTATTATAGACCGAATACCTGGCGAACACACCATACTGTCTGGCATCACCAAAGCGGTATGAAGGCTCAAGGTAATAACCCATTTGCTCTGCCCTGGCTGCGTTGACTGCATTGACGTTGTTGTCTAAATCCCAATTGGCATACAGTGCACGTAGTCCAAAACCATCTTTTTGGTACTGGGCATTTATCTCAAACAAATCAGCTGCCACATCCAATGCACCTTGGGTCAAATCTGTTTGGTGTTGATAAGTAGCTGCTAACTGTAAACCTGGAATTGGGTTATAACGCAAGCGCGCGGTGTAGGCCAGATCAGAGGCTTTGGCTTCTGCCACTTTTTGACGACCGTTTCTGATTTTGAACGCATTACTACCAGAAGTTGGCACATTCAAACCACTTGAAACAAACAGGTCCAAACCGAATTGGTCAGTAAATTGTTTGTTGAAACCCAAACCAGCTTCCCACCAGGTTGAAGGAATGATGTTTTTCTCAACATTGTTACGCTCAACGCCAAAGAAAGTGTCTGGCTCATGTGTTTCATTCAAAATACCCACTGGCACCAAGCTCACACCAGCGGTCATTTTGGTGGTGTCATTGAACAAGTGCTCAATATAAGCTTGCTCCAATTCAACCTCACCCGGTTTGCCATCACCTGACAGTGCATGTTCTAACTCAAATTCTGAGAAAAATCGGGTCTTTTCGTTGAAGTCGTAACCAAAGAACAGTACGAAGCGGTGAAAATCCAACTGATCCTTGGAGTCCAGATTGTTGTAATGTAATTCACCATAGCCACCGATCTTGACTCGATCCGTTGGTGCTGTTTGCTCTTCAATGGCATCAGCCACCACTGCAATGGCTTCTTGTTGCGCTTCTACTTGCTCGGTATTTTCAGCCACTGTTTTGTCCTGTTCAGACAATTTTTCCTGCAAGGCTTCAATGGTTTTTTGTTGTTGTTGGATGATTTTCCACATCTCTTCAACCGAAGGTGTCTTTTCAGTAGCGGAAGCCACTGTTGTGATGCATGTCAATGCTAAAATAAACGCTTTTTTATTCATCAGAATTCACTAAAATGTAAAAGTGCGTGAATTCTAATCATAATGATAATGATTATCAATAAATTCAAATATTATTTTTATTTTTTCACCAGTTTGGTTTTGCTTTCAGCATGCCAACACGAAAAGACCAACAACCACCTGCATCAACTGTTTGTTTTCGGCACGTTGGTGGACATCAATATCTGGCATGATGATGTCAATACAATCAACAACGCCATCGATAAAATCAGTGAGACATTCAATCAAATGCACCAACAGTGGCACGCTTGGAAGCCTGGCCGACTGCAAAAAATAAATCACGCATTGCAACAAGGTAAAAGCCTGATGCTGTCTGAGGATGAAGCCTCTTTTATCCAAAAAACCATTGATTATTCGCTCGCATCCAAGCATTTATTTAACCCCACCATCGGTAAAGTTATCAATCTATGGGGCTTTCACACC
>JAUHXW010000384.1 GCA_030426705.1 Gammaproteobacteria bacterium | reverse complement strand
AACCTCCACCACCACCTCAATGCCCGAAGTGGCCGGAGATGCTGCCCTACTGTGTGACCCCAGCGACACACAGGCTATCACTAGTGCCATGCACGAAGTGGATAAACCCGAGGTAAGAGCTGACCTCATTGCCAAGGGAAAATTGAGATCTACACTTTTTACTTGGGAGCGCTCGGCAGAAATGATGTGGGACTGCATTACCAAAACGATGAATCAGTAAATGGCTCGCCTGCTAAACTTTCATACCAAAGGGCTGATAGAAGCCGGATGTGATGAAGCAGGGCGTGGATGCCTGGCTGGCCCAGTGACTGCGGCAGCCGTTATTTTGCCACCTAATTTCCGTCACAAGTTGCTGGATGATTCCAAGAAAATGACAGAAGCTCACCGCGAAGAACTTCGGTTTATTATTGAAGAGAAAGCTTTGGCCTGGGCCGTAGCTTCGGTTACCCACGAAGAAATTGATAAAATCAATATTCTAAATGCTTCCTTCTTGGCTATGCACCGCGCGGTAGAACAATTGAAGACCGTACCGCAGGTTTTGCTGATTGATGGAAACCGTTTTAACGCCTACCCAAACATTACTCATCACTGCATTATAAAAGGTGATGGTAAGTTTAAAAACATAGCCGCAGCCTCAGTTTTAGCCAAAACCCACCGTGATGAATACATGGCTAAGTTGGCTGAAGAATTTCCGCAATACGGCTGGCAAAAAAATAAAGGCTACCCCACCACCGACCACCGTGCGGCCATCGAAAAGTATGGAAGCACGCCTTATCATCGGCAAAGTTTTAGGTTGCTGGCCAAGCAAACAAAACTGGAATTCTAGCCTCCACTTTCTAAATTCACACCTATCACTCTTGCAAATACAACAAGAGTGAATGGCTATATTATTTGGCACGAACCTCCTATATTGCAAGCAGATACCAAGCGCCAACATATAGGCATATATAAACAAATTGAATATACACAGGTCGTTGGCATGCATTAATATGAATAGAGATTTAGAAGAATTTATTGAAACTACAAAAGACCTACTTGATAGATTTGATGAAAATTCTGATGTAGTATGGACTAAATTTAAAGATATTAGTTCCTTAAAGTCAGAAATCCTATTTCAATTAAATGAATTAGAAAATGGTAATATGGGTTACCTACAAAAAGTCTATTTTCATTATTTACCTACTTCAACTTTCCAAGAATGCTATATAGATGAATATTGGAACAATAACCAACTTGACATTTCAGCAAGAATGGATGAATTATATGCTAGATTAAAACCAATTAAAAAAAAGAAGAATACAATTGAAAAAATAAGAGATTGGTTTAATTCTTAGCAAAAAGAAAATATTACCAAATAATAAAACTCAAGTTTCCAAATAGTGACAAGATATTTGAGTCAGAATAATTTGAAGGCAAATGGACTTAATTTGAAAAGAAAAAAAATAAAAACGCATGCCAACAATGCATAAAAAACATAGGGGCGTTCCTGCAGCTAGAAACTTGTTGATTCCTCAATTTGTTTCTCGTCCTGCGGACTGAAACGCTCTCGAAATCCCCTACGATTTTTATGCGGAACGTTACTTGCAATTTGAAAAGACAACTGATTTACATATTAATATCGGTGTTTACGACTTTAAGTTGTAACCACAATTTTGACCATGCTCAAGAAGACACTGAAGTAATTGAGCTTGTAACACAGGTCTTGCGAGATTCAACTAAAGACTTTCAACAGGCAGGTTGTGTTGTAAACTACCCATTTATGATCTTACCAGACAATATGAAGTTAAGAGAAACTCTCAAGACCCATCTGCAAATAAAGGTCATTTGGAAAACCAGATTGAGAAAATCCGAGAGTTAACAATAAGTGCGGAATTGGTTGGACAAAAACGGCTTATCGACCATACAAAGGTTAAAGAGGGTATTGAAGTCCAATCTGGTTTCAGAAACTGGATTAGACAAATATGTCCGGCTGGATATATTGCTTTATCAAGACCTCTCTTTAATGAGAACTTTAGTAAAGCATATATCGTGGTTGATGGCTTGGGACAACAAGAAGAAAGATTGTATACCAAAGTTAGCGGAAGCTGGACATTGGAAAAAGTAATCTACAAATCACCTCCAGAATAAAATTAAAAACTGCAAGTAACATCAAATAAACGCAAGTCGGCTTCAATCACGCTCCGGTTGGGGCTTTTCGGTGGCCAGAGTAACATTCCGTGTCTTTAAAAAACCACGGACGAAGCCGCCCCGCTCGTGCGCGTGTCCTCACGCGTTCCGCCCCCAACTCTTCCCTATCAAAAAACACACAACCCCACCCCTATCATCATCAGCACATTAAGCTGTTAGCAAATCAAATACAGGAGCCTTTTGTGACGTTAAAATTGCCTTATTTTTGTCCAAAATTTGGTCACCACTATGAAGCTTTTCCGATTCGGGATACTTACTCTTGCTCTAGCCGCAACGTCAATTCTGCTCCTCACTCAATCTTGCAAAAAAGACGCAGCCACCAGTGCTGATTTGTATTCTGC
>JAUHXW010000383.1 GCA_030426705.1 Gammaproteobacteria bacterium | reverse complement strand
AAGCCAAAAACGTTTCGATGGTTCTTTTGACGTCCTGCTGTAAATTTTCAGCAAACTGTACCAATACTTTTTCATCGGTTCCATAGGGCCAATGATCGCGTTTGATAAAACAAGGTGTGGCACACAACATCACCAATGATTCGACTTGTTGTGGTTTTTTCAATGCCAAATTCAACGCCAGCATTCCACCCATCGACCAGCCGAACCAATGTCCTTGAGGAATTTCACAGGCTTCTTCGGCCAATTCATCCAAATCCAATGACAAGGGTTCCTCATGGTTCAATCCATGACCGGGTAAATCAATCAAATTGACCAGAAAATACGGTGCCAAAGCCTCTGACCAATCATCAAACAGATGCGCATTCATGCCCCAACCATGCACAACATTCAATACCGGACCAGACCCTTTTGTGGCAACAATTTTCACAACGCAGTAACGATTAAAAACAAAGGCGGTATTATACAGAAGATGATCTATATAAATCTGCAGTTTGTATTTACTGGCATAATCAACTATATTGAAATTTGTATTAATTGAGCAAACAAGGAATGAATAAAACGCTGTTAACTCTAGTAACCTGTTTTCTCTGTAGCTGTGCTTACCAAACCCAACCCATCCAAGCTGAAACGACCAACCGGTCATCAGGTATCGTTCTGGAAAACTTCTCAACCAGTATTAGACCACAGGATGATTTCTATCATTACGTGAATGGTAAATGGCTTGAAGAATTTGAGATTCCAGCAGACAAAAGCTATTACGGTACCAGCTCAATTTTAAAGAAAAAAATAGAAGCGCAGATACAAACCATCATCAATGAGGTTGCTCAACATAATCAGCAACCCGGTTCTGCTGAACAAAAGATTGCCGACCTGTATCGTGCCTATATGGACACAGAAGCCATTGAGGCCAGAGGGATTAACAGTCTTACAACAGAATTTCAAAAAATTGACGCCATTCAAAACACCGCAGATCTCAGTGAATATTTTGGCTACGCCGATGTATTCAGTCGAGCACCGATCAGCTTTTATGTTTATCTTGATGATAAAAACTCTGATCAATACATCATTTTCATGGATCAAAGTGGCCTAGGATTACCTGATCGTGATTACTACTTAGAAACCGACGAACAGCATACAAGCATCCAGAAAAAATACATCACTCATATCGGTAATATGCTCTCTTTGGCGGGCATAGAAAACGCTCAAACCAAGGCACAGAAAATTTACACACTCGAGCAATTTCTGGCCAAGGGACACTGGGACAGCGTCAGCAATAATGACATGGAAAAAACTTACAATAAAATGCAGTTTGAAGAGTTATCATCACTTGTACCACAAATAAATTGGAACGCATGGCTAACCCATGCCATGATTGATAAACCTGAAAATCTGGTGGTGTTTCAACCCAGTTACCTGGAAACTGTGAACACAGCCATCAAAGAAACGCCCCTGGATACCTGGAAAGCTTATTTTAAATGGCATTTACTCTCTAATTACGCAGCATATTTAAGCACGCCATTTGCTGATGAGGATTTCAGTTTTTTTGGCACTGTTATGTCTGGAAAAACCGCCCAGTCAAGCCGTTCGCAAAGAGCGATTGATATGGTCAACCGCAAAGCCGGAGAACTGGTTGGCAAACTTTATGTTAAGCAACATTTTCCTGAAGAAGCCAAAATTCAAGTGTTGCAAATGGTTGAGCACATTCGTGAAGCTTACGCAATAAGCATCAAAAATCTGGATTGGATGTCAAATGAAACCAAAACCAAGGCTCTGGAAAAACTGGCCAAACTCTCAGTCAAAATCGGCTATCCGGATGTTTGGCGAGACTACAGTGAGTTGGATATCCATGGCAATGATTTGGTGGCGATGATCAAAGAAACCAGGCGTTTTTATGTTCACAGGGGGCGCAGTAAATTGGGGCAACCGGTCAATCGTACCGAATGGTTTATGAACCCGCAGTCAGTGAATGCTTATCTTGATCCTGCCCGCAATGAAATGGTCTTTCTCGCCGGAATTTTGCAACCACCTTATTTTAACTTTGGTGCTGATGTTGCTGTGAATTATGGTGGTATTGGTGCCATCATTGGCCATGAGATGGGTCATGCCTTTGATGATGCAGGTTCTCAATATGACAGTGACGGTAACCGCAATAATTGGTGGACAGACGAAGACTTAAAATCGTATCAAATGCGCATTGAACCAATCATTGCCCAATACAATGCTTTTACAGTGGTTGATGGAACGCCTGTTAATGGTGAAATGACCCAGGGAGAAAACCTCAGCGACTTAACAGGATTGTCCATTGCCTACCGCGCCTTCAAAGCCAATTACCCAAGTGGTAGCCTGATTGACGGCTTTACCCCAGAGCAACGATTTTTCATCTCAAGAGCGCAAGTCAGAATGCGTAAATACCGTGACGAAGAAATGTTACAACAAATCAAAACCAACTACCATGCCCCAGCTGAATTCCGGGTCAATGGCGTTATGAGAAACATGCCTGAATTTTATGAGGCTTTCGATGTCCAACCGGGTG
>JAUHXW010000382.1 GCA_030426705.1 Gammaproteobacteria bacterium | reverse complement strand
CATGGTATTTATTGTGGTTCCTTATGTAGTGATCAGATTTCTGTTGTGAATAAAACACCAAAACCATTTGGCACACACAAACCCAATAAAGCCATCTTAAGAAAAATCAATTGGTGCCAACAGTTACCAGCCAACTGGCTGGGTAAACAGTTGGCACAATTGCTTCGTAAGCAAGTCATGCGCCAAGCCGAATTGCCCATGGATTTACAAATCGGTGAAGTGCAATTGCGCTGCCAATTGGATGACAATGTTTCAGAACGAGGCTTCGTGTTCATGCCCTGGCGCTGGGATACCATCGAGCGACAGATCATGCTGAAAGCCCTGCCAGCAGAAGGCGTGTTTATCGACATCGGTGCCAATGTGGGCATCTATTCGGCCTTGGCTGCCACGGTATTGAACCGCCTGGGTTGTGTACTGGCCATTGAGCCGAATCCCCCGGTTTTTAATCGCTTGACCTTTAACCTGCAAGCCACCCTTGACGGCTTAAAAGAAAAACCCCGCATCGAAATCATCCAACAAGGCGTGAGTGATGAAAGCGGTGAATTTGATTTGTTTCTGGATAAGGATAACCTGGGTGCCAGCTCCTTGGTTCAAAACAACAAAGCAAAAGCCATTAAAATCAAATGCCAACCCCTACTGGATATTGTTAACGAGCAAAAACTGTCCCGCATCGACGTCATCAAATGCGACATCGAAGGCGCTGAAGACCGCGCCTTAATACCATTTTTGATCGATGCCCCGCATCACCTGCTACCCCATTGTTTTATCTTTGAAAACAACCAGGATCAGTGGCAAGGCGACCTGCTCGAAGTCCTGAAACAAAGAGACTACCTGCAAACCCACCAAACCCGTTTAAACTACATCTACCAACTCAGACAACCCATCCATTTCAGCGCCAAAGAACGGAAATATAAAGAAGCGGTGCCGGTGGTGAGTTAGGTGTATTGATAACAATTACTCTTCCTTGTTTATACTGAACGGAGCTAAAGCAGAGTGAATCGTCATGCCGACGTAGGTCGGCATCCAGTGTCTTTGGTGTTGCTGTTAGGGCAACTGAGATATTTTTAAGAAGGTAAATACCTGAAATATCAACAGAGAGACGCTAGATACCGGCCTACGCCGGTATGACGAAATGTAAAATCATGAGCAACCATACATATGTTGCTCACTCAAAACTGAACCAATCCAACATCCTGTAGTCCATAACCTTCAATTGCCCAAAAACCATGCCATCTCGTCGAACCGTCAACAAAATGCTGCTTGCTATGGGTGCTATAGGCCTATCCAATAGCAAAGCGGCTTCATTAAAACTGATCCACAAAGCCCTGCCCAAATCGACCCACAGCATACCAGCCATAGGTATGGGCACCTGGATAACCTTTGATGTCAATCCTGAACGCATTAAACTCGACAAGTACATCGCTATTTTGGAAGCCTTTTTTAAAGGCGGAGGGAGCTTGATTGATTCATCGCCGATGTATGGTTTTGCGCAACAATTACTCGGCCAAACATTGCCTAAAGCACAAGGTCATGAACAACTATTTTCAGCCACCAAAGTTTGGACCATGGGCAAGGAGAACGGCGCAGAACAAATGCGCCAATCGATGCAACTGTGGGGCTTGCCCACCATGGACCTGATGTTTATTCACAATATGCTGGATTGGCAAACACATCTAAAAACATTGAACCAATGGAAAGCCGAAGGCAAAATCAAATACACCGGTATCACCACCTCACACGGCCGTCGCCATTCAGCGCTGATTGATATGTTGAAAAACAATCCCGTGGATTTTGTGCAATTCAGTTACAACATCCACGACCGCGAAGCAGAAAAGAAATTGCTGCCAATGACACAAGATTTAGGCATTGGCGTGGTCATCAACCGCCCTTTCCAAACCGGTGGCTTATTCACCCGGGTACAAGGTAAACCCTTACCCGAATGGGCCAGCGAAATCCAATGCGAAAACTGGGCCCAATTCTTCCTCAAATTCATCATCTCCCACCCCGCCGTCACCTGCACCATCCCCGCCACCAGCCAAGTCAAACACATGCAACAAAATATGCAGGCCTTGCAAGGCAACTTACCCGATGCAGTCATGCGAAAAGAAATGGTGAGATATTTTGAATCGATTAATTAGGGTCAGCAAATAAATGCAGTCAATAAAAATACACATTAACTTACTTTACTTGTCTTTATTTCTCATCACCTCATTTACTACACTTGCAGAATGGAAGGCACCGATGCCTCCAGGTTGGAAGGATACCTCAACAGAAATTGAATTTTGGGGCGGAAAACTTTCATCAAATCCTGTAGAAGGATATACATGGTCAATCAATAGAGGTCCGGATTTTGATGTAATCTATTTTCAAAATGGAGCTCAAAACGCTGATTCAGCTGGTTTTTACATTGGCAATCATCCTATGGCAAGCATTGCAGTTAGTACAAAAGATTTAGGCACTAAGCCAGGTAAATTGAATGGCCAATCAGTTTTATGGGTAAAAAGACCCACAAATGAAGAAGATAATGATAAGTA
>JAUHXW010000054.1 GCA_030426705.1 Gammaproteobacteria bacterium | reverse complement strand
TCATTGCTTATTCATGGCTGCATTGACTAAAATCAAATCTTTAGCATCATACAAACGAAGGTAATACAGTAAAACTTCTGCATTAAGCATGAAAAAGTGGCGAATTATATATAACCCTAAATATACCCCAACACCTTTGAGCTACTGGGTTCATCAGCAAGTTGATGATGAAGTTTGGATGCAAGCTACAGTTTTTGATCCCCCAATACCGAGGGGCATTCCTGGTAAAGGTTTTCCATTGTTATTGGTTCATGTGCTGGGAGTCGAATTGGAATTTGCCTCAATTCCTGAAGTGGAACATATGTTGGTAGTTTTTCGCCAAAAAAACATGCCAACTTCGCGACAATTATCGAGACAAAGAGCTGACAGTCATGGCCCCAACAGCCATCGGCTCAGTCGTTTACCCGCTTCGATTAAACCATGGTCCAAAAGAGCACGTATAATTCCAGTGCTTGAGGATGCCTTGAAGGGTTTTAGAGCGTTGTATTGAAATCAAAAAAAACACTGCCTCGTTCCCATGCTCCAGCGTGGGAATGCATAAGCTATGATACAATAAAATGGTTTTATAAAAGGAAGGACTATGGGCAGGAGCCGTTATAAAATCATTTATTCGAATGAACCTCACTTTTTAACTTTTTCGGTGTTACATTGGATACCGGTATTTACCCGTCCACAAACCGCTGCCATTCTGTTGAATTCTTTGCAGTATTTAATTGATGATGGATTGAAGGTTTATGCTTATGTCATACTTGAGAACCACATGCATATGGTTGCAGAAAGTCAGCGATTGGACAAAGACATCAGTTCTTTCAAATCCTATACCGCAAGAAAAGTGATAGACTTTTTGAGGTCAGCAAATGTTAAGTTGATATTGGATCAGTTGGCTTTTTACAAAAAGGCTCATAAGGATGATAGACCGTTTCAATTTTGGCAAGAAGGTTCTCATCCCCAACTGATATCCAGTGAAAATATCCTACGACAAAAGGTAGATTATATTCACCAGAACCCAGTTAAGCGTGGTTATGTCGAATTTCCAGAATATTGGCGTTATTCAAGCGCTGTTAATTATTTAGGTGAGAAGGGCTTAATTGATGTTTATACTGACTGGTAAGCTATGCATTCCCACGTTGGAGCGTGGGAACGAGGATAAATCTTGAGATTTGAAATATGAGTTATTATTTAATGGTGTTCGACTCCGATGCGGCACCAAAATCAAGAAAGGAATTCATGGAGTGGTTTGATGAACAAACCGAATGGTCAGAAGGTCATTCCTATGAAGATTACAATGTTTCAACTGAAAAACTTCAGTCATTTTATCTGGAAATGATAAAGCATTTTCCTCCAATGAATGGGCCCCAGGCCGCAGAGGATTATGATGATCCAAAGGTAACTGATCACTGTATTGGAAGGCATGTTGTTTATTCAGCTTTTGCATGGTCTGTTGCTGATGAAGCCCATGCAAAAATTCGCGAACTTGCAATAAAACATGCTGTTGGCTTTTTTGATGTAAATACAGATAATGGTGAAATACTGTTTCTTAAAGAGACAAACAGTTCATCAACAAAAAAACCATGGTGGAAGTTTTGGTAAAGTTTTCATTCCCACGCTGGAGCGTGAAATGATGACAGATTTATATTTTGATACCGAAGTATCATGGTATTCGACCATTTGTGAAGTTAGTGAAATAGCATTAACAATGTTGAATTATTACTGACTCTTTTTACTTTGGATATAAAGCTTGAAATATCAGTTGTTACTAATTTTAGTTTTAATGTGCTTCGGACTTTCTAAATGTTCATTTTTGGCAGCAGATGAGGCTTCCATTCAAAAGTGGCAATCTAATGAAACGCCTTTGGGGTCTAAACTTAGTGAAATCAAGCAACGACATAAAAAAGCACTTTCTAAGAATAAAAAAAATTGGCATATGTACGATTATGGGTGTTCAGACTATTATAGAAGTGCTTAAGTTGTTAGTAGTGATGTAAAGCAGTCAGGCTATATCATCGAAGGGTTGTTAGATACCAGATATTATTTCATTTTTCCAAAATATGTGTTTGTAACATATTGTTTTAATGAACATGAAGAATTAACTTCGGTAACGATAAATGTAGAGGTTGATGGTATTTGATATATTTCTGCTTTGTTTGCTACTTACTCACCTAACCACTTTCCAAAACAGCAGTAATGTGACGCCACCGGCAATTACGGCTGAGTTGCTGGTCCATTCTAGCCAGGTGCTGGTCTCGTCGAGGACATGGAGTAGGGCTGTGGATATGGAGCCGCCCATGGCGAGCATGCTGTGGCGGTTTTTCTGTAACTCTTTTTGAATTTGTTCTTGTTCGTGTAATTGCGCCAGTTTTAAGTGTCTGGGTAAAGGTTTTACTTTTTGGCTGAGTAATTGGTGCAACATGCCCGGCGATTCGGCCAGGTGTTCAATCCATTTGGGCAGATTCTCCTTGAGTTTGTCCAATGATTGTTGTGGCCCATAATGGTCGCGCATGATGTCTCGCAGGATGGGTTCGGATATTTTCCAGATGTCCAGTTGTGGGTATAGCTGGCGACCTAAGCCTTCGATGTTGAGCAGGGTTTTTTGTAGCAAAATCAATTCAGGTTGAATGATCAGCTTAAAACGATTGGCCATTTGGAAGGTTTTTAACATCACTTCACCAAAAGAGATTTCCTCAATGGGTTTGGCCATATAAGGTTCGCAGATCGTTCGGGTCGCAGCTTCCAAATCTTCGAGGTTGGTATCAGCTGGAACCCAGCCAGCTTCAATGTGTAATTCAGCAATTCGGCGGTAATCCTGCCTGAAAAAAGCCATGAAGTTATTGGCCAAATCGACCCGATGGCCTTTGGGTAAAGAGCCGCAGATGCCAAAATCCAGCAACAGAATTTGCGGGTCCTCGGGGTTTTCAGGACTGATGAAAATATTGCCCGGGTGCATATCCGCATGGAAAAAATTGTCTCTGAAAACCTGGGTGTAGAAAATTTTGATGCCTTTTTCAGCCAGCTTTTCCAAATTGATGCCAGCGGCTTTCAAACCATCAAAATCCTTGATCGAAATACCATGAATGCGTTCCTGCACCATGACTTTTTCCTTACAATAATCCCAATAAATTTTCGGGATGTACAAATCTTTGGAATGTGGGAAGTTTTTACGCAGCACCGAAGCATTGGCCGCTTCCCGTTGCAAATCCAATTCATCGTAGATGGTTTTCTCAAACTCAGCCACAATTTCTGTTGGATCAACTTGCACACCTGGATTGAGGTGCTTTTTGGCCATTTCGGCCAATGCACGCATCAGTTTCACATCTCGATCGATTTTTTTCTCAATGCCAGGACGCAAGACCTTAATCACCACTTCATCACCATTTTTCATGGTAGCTGCATGGACTTGAGCAATAGAGGCAGCCGCCAAGGGTTGCTCTTCTACGCTGGCAAAATCATCACGCAGATTTTGAGGTAATTGTTGCTGTACCACGGATTTGGCTTCCTGCCAACTGATGGGCTCAACATCATCCTGTAATTTTTCCAACGCCTGGGCGATTTCAACAGGTATCAAGTCAGGGCGGGTGGATAAGGTTTGCCCAAGCTTGATAAAAATCGGTCCCAAATCTTCTAATGCGCCACGAACACGTTGTCCGTTGGTCATTTGTTTTAAACCTGATTTGCCCAATGGCGCCATCAAGTTAATCAGGCTGAAAAAATTGATGCCTTTAGAAGGAACCAATCGGGTGATTCGGTAGGCTGCGAGGGTGTGGATGATTCGCAATAGGCGGAATATTTTCATGCGTTGTTTTGTAATGCTTTGATTTTTCTTTCCAGGCGAGTGACATCGGCATTCAGGTCATCGACTTGATCGAGAAAAGTTTCCATTTCATCAGGATGAACCAACTCCCGGTTCTCTTCCAATAAATATTCCTGGGTGCTGCTTTTCATGCTTTGTGCAAAGCTTTTACCTGCTTTGGACAGGCCTTTGAGGAAATTTGATACATGATAGCCAGGAATTTCGCCCAATAAATCACACCAGGCTTCTTCCCAATCAGGTGATAATTGTTTCAAAAAATCAGCCACAAATTGTCCAGTGGTGGCATCGCCATTGATGACCACACCATCAAGCCCAGGAATGTGTTGGTTGGTGCTCATGGCAAATAAAGAAGAGGGTTTGCCACTGATGGTGGTGTCAACTTCAAGCTCGGTATCTGTACTGACATCGATGGTGTTTTCCTGAAGTATGAAAACAATGGATTGATCTATGGGTTGAATATTGATTTTGACTTTCTTGCCGGCGTAGGGCTTGAGTTTTTTGGCCGCCTGGTGGTCGTATTTAATCAGCTTTTGGATGGCTGAAGTCATGATAGAAGCCAGGATTGAGTTGTTGTCTTCGCTCATAACTTATACCCTTTGTGGATGGCGACGATGCCGCCTGAGAGGTTTTCAAAACCACACATTTCCATACCCGCTTGTTCAAACATGCCTTGTAAGGTTTCCTGATCGGGGTGTTGTTCAATGGATTCCACCAAGTATTGGTAAGAATCACGGTCTTTGGCCACGATGTGGCCAATCTCAGGCAATAATTTGAATGAATAAAAGTGATACAGCTGCTTCAAAAAGCCATTGTTAACTTTGGAAAATTCCAAAACCAATGCCTTACCGCCCGGTTTCAAAACGCGGTGCATTTCATTCAGCGCTTGTTGTTTGTTGGTGACGTTGCGCAGACCAAAAGCCATGGTGATGGCATCAATTGAGTTGTCTTCAAAAGGCAGTTGCTCGGCATTCATTTGGATGCATTCAAAGCGACCAAAAAACCCCGCATCAATCATGCGGTCATTGCCCACATCCAACATGGCCTGATTAATATCGCCGATAATGACTTTACCGGTTTTACCAATTTGTGGCATCAACAGTTTGGCAATGTCGCCAGTACCACCGGCCAGATCCAGCACCAAATCACCTTCGTGGATGCCACTGGTGGCAACAAAATGCCTTTTCCACAGGCGATGCACACCACCTGACATCAAATCATTCATCAGGTCATATTTGCTGGCGACAGATGTGAATACCTTGCCGACCAGTTTCTCTTTGTCTTGCGTAGCGACTTCTTTGAAGCCAAAATGGGTGGTTTTGTCATTCATGATTTTCACCGGGTTGTTCAAACAATGCTCTTTTTAAACGAATCAAAGCAGAAATGTCTTCGTCTCCATGGTCCATGGCCATAAGTTCAGCGTATTCCTTGATACTGTCTTCGATCAACGGCATCTGTGCTCCCAGCTCTGCGACGGTGGATTGACAGATTTTCAAATCTTTGTGCAACAGGCTGAGTTTAAAGCCCACATTGAATTCATCGTTGACCATGGTGTGACCACGGTTATCCAAAAACCAGTTGCCAGCGGCTCCAGCGCTCAAAACTTCAATGGTTTTCTTCAAATCAAGGTTGCAGTTCTCCGCCAAAGCCAGTGCTGAACAGACCGCTTGTGCCACACCGGCAACCATCACTTGGTTAACCGCCTTGGTGGCTTGGCCTTGGCCAACGCGACCCATGTGGGTGATTTGACTACCAACGGCTGCAAACACTTCTGAAGCGCGTTTGTATTGTTCCCGTTCACCGCCCACCATGATTGATAATGAACCTTTTTTGGCGCCTTCAACGCCTCCAGAAACTGGTGCGTCCAAAAAGGCAATGCCTTTGGAGGCCAAATCATCAGCCAGACTGCGTGCTGTATTGGGGCTGACTGTGGAACAATCAATCACCACCGAGCCAGCTTGCAAATAATCCATAAATCCATGTACCACGGCTTTAAGGTCGTCATCAGCCGAGACGCAAGTCAATACACAGTCAGCATGACCGAACAAATCTTCATCATCTTCAAATTCAGCCAGATTCAGTTCATTCATCATGGCCTGGGTTTTGCCTTCGGTGCGGTTTTTAACGCCAATCAACAAGTTATGGTCGTGCAAGTTTCTGGCCATTGGTCGACCCATTGCGCCCAAGCCATAGACCACAACTTTATTGAGTTTGATTTCGCTCATTTCACAGGAAAATTTTTAAAGCGCTATTATAACCGATTGTCCAGCTAAGGAATCTGTAACTTTGGAATGATTAACTCGTTATACATTATTCACGGGTTTTAAGTTAAAATCCTCTGTTTTTTAAATCCACAATCCAACGGGGTAGACATGATAAAAACATTTCTTACGATGATGTTAATGGTGACATTGGTGGCTTGTATGTCGACAGACAATGTCAAAAAATCAAACAAAAATGGCATGGAAAAAAATGATTCCAGGGTTTTTAACCAGGATTATGACATGCGTGAACTGGACAATGGCTTGAAGGTCATTGTAGTTAAAACCGATTATCCAGGTGTGGTTTCGCTGCAAATACCTGTACAAACTGGCTCCAGAAATGAGGTAGAGCCAGGAAAATCTGGATTTGCACATTTCTTTGAACACATGATGTTCCGTGGCACTGAAAATTATTCACAAGAAGAGTACGGTGCGATGTTAAAAGAGGTGGGTGCCGACCAAAACGCTTACACCACTGACGATTACACCAATTACCATGTGACTTTCATCAATGATGATTTGGAGCGCATGTTGATGCTGGAAGCGGACCGTTTCAAAAATTTGAAATATTCTGAAGCGCAATTCAGAACCGAGGCTTTGGCAGTCAAAGGTGAGTACCTGAAAAACAGTGCCAGTCCTTTCAGCAAGTTATTTGAAACCGTGCGCAAAAATGCTTTCCAAAAACACACGTATCGCCACACCACCATGGGCTTTTTGGAAGACATTGAGGACATGCCTAATCAACTGGAATACTCACATACCTTCTTTGATCGTTGGTATCGCCCAGAAAAAGCTGCCGTAATCGTGGTTGGCGATGTTGATGTTGAACAAACCCATGCTTTGGTTGAGAAATATTTTGGTGATTGGGAACGTGGTGATTACAGCGTAGACATTCCCGTTGAGCCACCTGCTATAGGCAGTCAATACCATCACATTGCCTGGGAGTCTCAAACTTTACCAATGTTTGGTCTGGTTTTTCGTGGCGCTTCTGCTGACCCAACAGTGATTGATAAAGCTGCCATAGATATGTTGGGCACAGTTTATTTTGGGCAAAACTCAGATGTTTATCAGGATTTGGTGGTCAACAGACAATTGGCTGATGCCTTGTTTTTCTATACACCAGACAGCAAAGATCCAGGTTTAATTTACATTCTGGCCAGATTAACCTCACAGGACAATTATCCTGAGGTGAAAAAAGCCTTGTTGGACACCATTGTTAAGGCGCGTACAGAATTGGCTGATACTGATAAGTTAAATGACATCAAATCGGCTGCTCGCTATGGTTTCACCAATTCTTTGGACAATTCTGAAGCCATTGGTGATATGTTGGCTTCGGTGGTGCAATACAAACGTGACCCTGAATTCATTAATCAGCAGTATGCGCAACTTGATAAGGTAACCGCCGCTGATGTGAAATGGGCTGCCAATAAATACCTGGTTGATGATGGTCGTATCATGGTCACTTTGGCACAAGCTGAGGAAATTGGCAGTATTGATAATGATTTCAGCCTGGCCAGCATGGTAACAGCAGCAGCAAAACCGCTTGAGCCTAAATTCACAGTCACAGATTTACGAAACTCCAGTGACATTGTTGATGTCAACTTCCTGTTCAATACCGGTCCTGCTCAAGATCCAGAAGGCAAAAAAGGATTGGCGCAATTAACCGCCAGCATGTTAACCAATGGTGGTTCGGCATCCAAGTCTATCAAGGAAATCAGAAAAGCCATGTTGCCTATGGCTGCCTATTTTGCTTCACAGGTGGACAAAGAGATGATTTCATTGTCTGGTCGCGTGCATCGTGAAAAAGCAGATGCGTGGTTAGATTTGGTTTTGGAAAGTTTGCTCAATCCTGGCTTCAGAGAAGATGACTTTAAACGTCTGAAAACCCAACAAATCAACAATGTTCAAACCGATTTGAAACAAAACAACGATGAAGAATTGGGTAAAGAAGTGTTGTATGAAAAATTGTATCCAGGCCATTCCTACGGCTCATTGAATTTGGGTCATGTCAGTGATTTGCAAAGCATCACTTTGGATGATGTCAAAGCGTTTTATCGTGAACAATTGACTCAGGCCAATTTAAACATCGGTATCACAGGTAATTTATCCGATGAATTACAGCAAATGATGCTGGATAAAATCACCAAAGAACTGAATGCTGAAGGTGCAGAAAAAGTCGCCATAACTGTGGCACCTGAGTTATCGGGTCGTCACGTCACCATCGTAGAAAAACAAACCATGCCCACAGCGGTTTCATTTGGGTTCCCCATTGAAGTCAACCGTTCACATCCTGACTGGGTGGCCTTGTGGTTGGTGCGTTCTTTCCTGGGTGAACACAGAAATTCGAACTCATTCCTGTATCAGCGCATCCGTGAAGCGCGTGGTATGAATTACGGTGACTATGCCTATATCGAGTATTTTCCACGCGGTATGTACAGAACCCAGCCGAATGCCAATTTGGGTCGAACTGAACAAATCTTCCAGGTATGGCTCAGACCCTTGCGCAGTAATGCCGATGCGCATTTTGCTACTCGCACTGCCATGTTTGAATTGGAAAAACTGATTGAAAATGGTTTGACCGAAGAACAATTCACCGCCACCAAAGCTTTTTTGAGTAAATATGCGTCTTTATTACTCAAAGGTCAGGATCGTGTTTTGGGCTATCACATGGACAGCGACTTTTATGGCACAGAAGATTTTGTCAGTTTGGTGACCAATGGTTTGGCAAATTTAACCGTTGAAGAAGTGAACCGTGTGATCAAAAAGCATTTGCAAAGCGATGACATCCACTTTGTTTTCATCACCAGTGATGCTGCTGATATGAAAGATAGGCTGGTTAACGAAACACCTTCTCCCATGACTTACAATTCGGAAAAACCGGAAAGTCTGTTGGCTGAAGATGAAATCATTGAAAACTACCCTTTGAAACTGAAAAAGTCACAGGTAGAAATTGTACCCATTGATAACGTTTTTAAGTAAGCTTTAGTTAAAAAAAAGCCAGACTGGTACTCAGCCTTGCTTTTTTTATGGCTCTATATTTTTGCTTTATTCAAAGCCATTTCTAAAAATTAAATCCAGATTATCACAACTGATATCAACATTGCTTATACTGACACCGGTTATGGTTCCTGATTCGTTTGAAACTGTGCAGTTTTGAATGGGGCCTGTGGGTTCGCTTAATACTGTTACGTTGTATAAGTCATTATCATTCAAAAGTGTTAAAAAGGTGTAGCTGCCATCTGCTGTTAAGGTTAAATCATCGCCATTGTTGTTTTGTACAATCAGCTCATTACCAGGCAATAAACCAGACAGTGTACCGCCTACCGTATATCCCTGTGTTCCAGCGCCTCTGATAATCCAGTTGCCCGCAAATCCAAAACTGTCAATGGTGCCCCATTGTTCATCTCCAGGAAGCGGTGGATTGACTGGAACATCTCCAACCAAGTAGGTGGCCGCCCAAGAGCGAACTTGTGTATTGGTTTGATCGAGTGCTGCCGGAAAGTCATTGGTGCCTTCAGCACCGGATCGATTGACAACGCCAATCAGCACATCACCAGGGCCATAAAGCTGAACAGACGGTTTTAATGAATAGACATTGAAAGTGACTTGGTCAGCTGTCAGGATGGTTTCATTATAAGTTGCGAGCAGAACAGCCCCTGTGGCTGGGTCTCCATCGCCATCGGTATCTTCATAAACAAGAATTTCAATGTCTTGTCCAGCTGTCACACCATTGTCTCCAAAAATCACTGAAACTTCTTCAAGGATAAAAGGAAATTCAGTAGGTGCTGGGGTGAATCTGTTGAGCCAAATAAATTGACCACCATCGCCAATAAAGTTTTCAGCTACCCCGTCATCAATAACCAAAGCTGTGGCGCCTTGTATCTCATCACCGCCCATCAGAATTAAATCAATGAGGCTTTCATTTTCAGTGTTGTCTAAACTTAAAATGACCTTGTTGTCCTGGTTGCGTTCTACATAATAGTCTGAGTCAAAAGCGAACGCGGAGGAGCTGACAATTGATATCAGAAAAATTTGTGAGGTTAAAAAAGATGTAAGCTTGTTGTTTTTCATGGATTTCCCCTGTTAAATTCACATTCATTATCTCACTTTTCTGGCAAAACCGCATAATAAATCATCATTCATTAAAAAAAGGGGCCGGAGCCCCTCTTGTTTGGTCATGAGGATGTTGATTATTCATCCTTCATGTCTTCTTTGTGCTGATGCGACAAATCATCACGTTTGCGGTAAATTTGATAATCAGTGCCACTGATGCCAGAATTGAAGTTCTCAAATAACTTGTCGGTTTTCTTTTCTGACTTCAGGTGTTTTTTGGTAAAGGCATAAAAGCTTTCTTCAATGGGGGCCATTTCAGCGAAATTATTGTAAGGAGTGACCAAGGCTACCTGTTCCGAGCCATTAACCGAATAGGACCAGGACCAGTTTCTGGGCCAATCATTGTCTTTGGCAAGAGCGCTCATCTCTTTAAGTGCTTTGTAAGTTTTTTTACCTTTTCCTGTTTTGATGTCAAAAACCGTTACACCCACATATTTTGGATCAGAGTCGCCCCAATTGCTGTTTTCTGTATCAATTACGGTGTAGTTATGTTTATATTTTTCTACATAAGGATGAACAGTTTCATTGAAATGGTTGCCGATATGTTCTTTAGACCAGGCACGATAACTGTCTTGCTCGGCCCATTCAGCACAACAGGATCTGACGATATACCTGTTCAGGTATTTGCCGGTGACCGGAACCCAAGTATCCCAGTGTCTGGTATCACCTTTTTCCATGCGATAAGCCATGTGTTCTTTGACTGCTTTTTCAAACTCGGCTTCTTGCCCACTTTTAGGCACCATGGTCCAGCTGTCTGCTATGATCTGTGGTGCTTTTTCTTCTGCCACACACAAGGCAGGAATCATCAAAAAAAGTAATAGAATTGAATAGAGTTTATTCATTGTTTTTCCCCTAAGAAAGGGCTGAATTGCAAAATGCAAAACAGCGATTAAGGGTTGACGTTTAATCAAAATACAGGAAAAGTCCTGTGTTGTCAATCATTTAGCGGAAACTGATGGTCTACATTTTTTAGATGTAAATCAAAAGTTGAATGTTTATTGAAATAATTCTGACTACATTTGCTTTGAGCTGATGCGAGGTTGGGGTTTTAATTGCATCAATTTTCTGATTTCGTACATCATGATGCCTTTGGTGTAGGTGAGGTAGTAGTATTTTTGAAACATATCACTGTCTTCAGATAACTTGGATTGATATTTTTCTTGATGTTCTTCGCGACTCAGGCCTGTCCATTCTGTGGCATCGATGACCGCGTGTGGGTCATTGAAATTAATTTCTTTGACCAGCTCAGGTGCCACCTCAATGGCGGTGTCCAGCGGATACCTGATGGCATATTCGCCAGTATCAGTTAATAACACCTGAATTTGGCAAAAGGGTTTAAAGCCATGATATTCGCCATCGTTTTGGCTTTTTTTCAAAAACACCAAATAGCGCTGACCTTCATCTTCACGGTCAGGGTAATAACAAACGTGGTCTTCAAAGCCTTTGGCGCTGACTATCAGCAAATCATTTTTTTTGGTACCTTTGTATGGAACCCTGACTTTGAGGAAAGCCTGACCTTGTGAATTCAATTCTCTGGTTTTTAGATAATCTATGTTAACAATCTGTGCGATCGCCACCACATCAGCCCATTCAGCAGCTTCGGCAAAGGAGTTTAATGCAACAGGTTCCAATGCAGTGTAGTCAAAGCCATAATCACGGTTGGCTTCGGGCAAAAGATTTGAGCCTGAATTTTGTGCCCAAACCCCAGCAGAGCTTAACAACAGAATCAGAGTCAGCAATGTATGTGTCAGTGATAAATTTTTCATGTGCGCTTTGACCGTTAAAAGTTTTAAAAATTCAAATTAAAGTGCCCATTCTTTGACCTAATTTGAGCGGTGAACCGGCTTTCAGTTCAGGCTCAAATGCCATGCTGTCTTTAGGAAACAGCAAAATAACTGTGGAGCCCATATTGAATCGACCCATTTCTTCACCTTTTTTGTATTGGGTTTGGCCTTTGGGAATTAAATCAGTGACTTGTTTGGCGTATGGTGGTGTGATGACACCATTGCAAACTGTTTCAATGCTGGAAACCAAGATGGCACCGACGTAAACGTAGGCCACTTTGCCATAAGGTGTGTGTAAAGTATTGATCAAGCGTTCATTGCGGGCGAATAACCCGGGGATTTTTTGCGTGGTCCAATCGGCCACACTGAACAAACGCCCCGGTACATGGCGCAATTGTTTTATCTCACAATCCATCGGTGCATGCAAGCGATGATAATCTTTGGGTGACAGGTATATGGTTATGAACTGTCCATCAATATAATCGGTGTCAATTGACGTCGCTAATAGATCCTTGATGCTGTAATGGTGACCCTTGGCTTGCAGGATTTCATCTTTGTCAATTTTGCCGATTTGTGAAACCACGCCATCAACCGGTGAAATGATGCTGTCACGTGATGGATCTATGGGGCGAACACCTGGTTTTAATTCTCGGGTAAAAAAGGCATTGAAATGTTCATAGTCATCAAAATCTTTGGAAATGGCTTCTTCCATGTTGATGTTAAATGCTTTGATCATTTTCTTTAGGGTGAAGTTTTTGATTGGCTTATTCCTAATCCGCATCAACCGATACATCAATTTGGAAAGTAAGCGATGCGGTAAAATGTATTGAAAAAATAAAGCTACAGTTTTCATGATTGTTCCATCAGTTGTTTCAAGTCAGCAGTTATTTTGTTGACATCGTGTGGGGCAGGGAAAATACCAATCCGTTCACCAGCCGGGTTCAGTACAAACAG
>JAUHXW010000381.1 GCA_030426705.1 Gammaproteobacteria bacterium | reverse complement strand
ATAACGCCGTTTGCTAAAACAATGGCACCACCGTGTGCACTACCATTGGTTGAGTTATGTGCAAAGGTGCTGTTTGTTACAGTTACAAAGGAACTGGACGTTGCAAAAAGTGCAGCACCATCTGAAAACGTTTCATTAGTTTCATTAAATCCAAAATAGGAGTTGTTAATTGTGATATCTCCATTACCATAAGCGCCACCTCCATAGGACAAAACATCAGATGTTTGATTAAAGAAAATCAATGAATGGCTGATGTTTAGTTGTTGGTTAGCAAAAACAGCTCCTCCCATTGAGTTGCCGGATGTTGTTTGATTTTCAATTAAACTAACATTTTCAAGGTACAAATCTCCCATGCTACAAATCGCGCCGCCACGGCCATCCAATACAGAACAGTTGGGTTCATTTAGTGATTGGTTGGTTTGACCATCTGATAAAGTGAGGTTATTGATTGAAAGCGTGGCATTGAGGTTTGTGTTGGCAAAAATTCTTGAGTTATTTAAAGCGGTAACTTGTTGACCACTTAATGGCCCATTAATGGTCAATGAATCAGTGATGTTGATTTGCCCTGAGGTTAATCCTATAGGGAGCAAGCCTTCGACTATGATGATTTCATCTTGACCTGGTGTTGCATTTGCAATCTGAACCGCTTGTCTTAAACTGAACAAACCTGAGTCATCAAAATTAGTAACCATGAATGTATCAGCAAGTAGTGGTTGAGTTCCTAAGGCCAAACCAATGGAAAGATTAAGTTGTTTGAATTTCATCATAAACACTCCTGAACAAAACAATTGCGGAATTTACTCTAATTCATTGTATCGCCACATATATGGTAATGCCATTAATTCAATAAGAATGTAAATCACAATAATTCAATCCATGTTCCAATTTTTGAGTTGAATCAATACTCCATGTGACAGTCACACGCTTAAGTGGCATAATGTCTGTTTTTGAATTTTTAGCTATCAAACATGACCGAAACCTTTTCCAGCCAATCGACTGAATCATTCCGAGAATTATTAACCCTGGGGCGTTGTAATATACTGGTAAGTACCTATCAGGCAGGCCAATTGGTGGTGGTTAGACCACAGGGACAAGGTGTGAATACACATTTTATGGCTTTTGATCGACCGATGGGGATGGCTACACGCAGTAATGAATTGGTGGTTGGTGGTTCGGCTTCAATCACTACTTTCAGAAATCTGGCTGCAGTGGGTCCCAAAGTGGGTCAAGGTGATCAGGTTGATGCTTGCTACATTCCCCGTAAAATGCACATGACCGGTGCCATTGATATCCATGAAATGGGTTATGACAAATTTGATAAATTGTGGTTTATCAACACGAAAATGTCCTGTTTGGCGACTTTGGATAACGACCACAGTTTTAAACCGGAATGGCGGCCACCTTTTATCACTGCTTATGACTTGACCGATCGCTGTCACCTAAATGGCTTGGGCTTTCGTGATGGCGTTCCAAGGTATGTCAGTATGTTGGGAGCTTCAGATGAGCCAGGTGGTTGGCGCAAGAACAAAATATCAGGTGGTCAAATCATGGACATCACTACCAATGAAGTGATGGTTGATGGTTTGTGCATGCCACATTCTCCCAGATGGTACAACAATGCCTTGTGGTTTTTGTCATCTGGTTCCGGTCAATTGATGCGTATGGAACCCGGTCAGGCACCAGAAGTGGTGGCCGAATTACCAGGCTTTGCCCGTGGTATGGATTTTATTGATCGTTATGCGATTATTGGATTGTCGCAAATCAGGGAAAGTTCTACATTTGCGGGTTTACCTTTGACCAAACGAGTCGAAGAGCGCCAAAGTGGAGTCTGGGTAGTGGATACTACCAATGGTCAAATCGTGGCCTTTTTGGTATTCACTGGAAATGTTCAGGAAGTGTTTGAAGTTAAGGTTTTACCCCATCAATTCACCGCCATTTTGGATACACAAAGTCCATTTTTGCCGAATTCTTACGAGTTACCCGATGAAGTACTAAAAAATCTGGCACCAGCAGATCCGGTTCAAGCACCATTGGAAGCCGCCACCCGAGCCCATGTTAATGGAGACTTGGATGAGGCCATCAAGTTGTATCAAGATATTCTTCAACATTTTCCTGATCATCAGACTGTTAACCATCAATACGGTGTTTGTTTGTTGGATGCCAAAAGATGGGATGAGGCCATTGAACAGTTACATAAGGTTTTAGAAAAATTCAAAGACAATGCCGATGCCATGAATTCACTGGGCAATGCCTACCTGGAAAAACTTGATTATGAAAATGCCATGCATTGGTTCGATCAAGCCATCAGTACCGATCAACAACATGCATTGGCCCACTTCAGTCGCGGTAAGTTGTTGTTACAACAAGGTAATTATCAGGAAGGTTGGCAAGAATACGATTGGCGCTGGCAGACACCGCAATTTGTGGCATTCCAATGCGATAAACCACAATGGCAAGGTGAAGACATATCTGATAAAACCATATTGGTACACTCAGAACAAGGCAACGGTGATCACATCATGTTCTGGCGTTTTTTACCTTTATTGGCTGAAAAGTGTAAA
>JAUHXW010000053.1 GCA_030426705.1 Gammaproteobacteria bacterium | reverse complement strand
GCAGGCAGGAATCTTGCAAAAAACACGATACTCTAACCTCTAAAAAGAGGGTCTGCCCTTAGGGTATTCCGGCTTTAGTCCAAGCTACCTCTCTTGCTTCGCAATTCACCTTGTCGCTGGAATGACTCATTCTCTACTCAAACATATCCTGATTGATTTTACTCTTGGGTGGATCAATGCCCATGGTTTGCCAGGTTTTGGCGGTGGCTATTCTGCCACGTGCGGTGCGTGCTATCAAACCTTGCTGAATTAAATAAGGTTCAATCACATCTTCCACCGTGCCCCGTTCTTCGGACAAAGCGGCTGCTAAAGAGTTGATTCCAACAGGTCCTCCTTCAAATTGTTGGGTGATGATTTCCAACAATTTTCGGTCCATTTCATCGAGGCCTTTTTGATCAACCTGCAGCATATTCATCGCAGCTGCAGCAATCGCTTCGGTGATGACGCCATCACCTTTGACTTCTGCAAAGTCTCTGACCCTACGCAACAAACGATTGGCTATTCTGGGCGTGCCTCGGGAACGACGAGCCACTTCCATACAACCGGCCTGATCAGCTTCAATGTTCAAAATTTTGGCTGAGCGGGCGACAATTTGGGTGAGGTCTTCGGTGTTGTAAAACTTCAATCTTTGCACAATACCAAAACGATCGCGCAACGGTGATGTGAGCAAGCCTGCTCGGGTGGTCGCTCCCACCAAAGTGAAAGGTGGTAAATCCAATTTTATCGATCGGGCTGCCGGCCCTTCGCCTATCATGATGTCAATTTGAAAATCTTCCATCGCAGGGTACAAAACTTCTTCGACCACCGGCGATAATCGGTGAATTTCGTCGATAAACAGCACATCGTGCGGTTGTAGGTTGGTTAATAATGCTGCCACATGCGCCATGGTGGTTTTACCCAAACCCGGCGGACCAAAAATTAATACGTGATCCAAAGATTCGCCGCGTTTTTTTGCTGCCTGTATAAACAGCTCCATTTGGTCTTTGACTTCTTTTTGTCCCAAATAATCACGCAAGATTTGCGGTCTGATACTGGCCTCAATGATTTGTTCCTGGGTGTTTTCGGGCTGACCGCCCATCAAGCCTTTGTCCATCAGCCGGCTCCTTTCAGTTGTAAACAAATGCGGATGATTGCTTCCACACTCATGTCATCCTTGGCCACTTGTTTGACCATTTGTGCTGCTTCCTGTGGCTTAAATCCTAATGCTTGTAATGCAGATTCTGCCTCAGCCTGGATTCCGAATCGGCTGGCTTGCGGTTGGTTAGGATCACCTGCATCCATGGTGGTCACATCCACCTTGTCTTTCATTTCAATAATCAGGCGTTGTGCCGTTTTCTTGCCAATGCCTGGAACTTTTACAATGGCCGTGACATTCTGTTCCTGAATCACTTGAGCAAATTCTGCCGAGCTCATGGTTGATAATATCGCCAAGGCTGATTTGGCACCAATGCCATTGACCTTTAATAATGTCCTAAATAAATCACGTTGGGCAAAACTGCGAAAGCCGTACAAAATCGAAGCGTCTTCTCTGACCAGGTGATGTATCACCAAAGTGATTTGCTGGTTCAGTTCCGGTAATTCAAAAAACACACTGGTCGGTGCCTCCACTTCATAACCCACCCCATTCACGTCAATAATCAGGTGTGAGGGTGGCTCAGTATGTACCAAAGACCCTTGCAATCTTCCTATCATTTAAAGTTTCTCCAATTGCTGGTGTTGTTGGCCACCAAACGCTGCTGTGCCCAGCGGTTGTTGGCGTGACAAATGGCCACTGCCAGTCCATCAGCGGCATCATTTTGTACTTTCATCGTCAGGTTCAATAACAGTTTAACCATGTATTGTACCTGGGTTTTATCCGCGCCACCTTTACCGACCACAGCCTGTTTAATGGCTTTTGGTGCGTATTCATGCACCAAAATATCATTCACTACGGTGGCACAGATTGCAGCACCTCTGGCCTGTCCCAATTTTAATGCGGCATTGGCATTTTTTGACATAAACACATTTTCGATAGCCATTTCTGAGGGGTTGTATTGTTGAATCAATGCATTAACGTTTTCAAATATGGTTTTCAAGCGCACCGGAAAATCACCATCACCACATTGAATGGTTTCATGGTGAACATGATGAATTTTTTGTTGGTGGCAGTCAATAATCCCCACCCCCGTCATACGGGAACCTGGATCAATGCCTATTATGCGCAACATCAGTAATTTTTGTTTTTATTTACTGCGCTTTATTTTATGTTATTGGCTTGGTTGTTTGTTAAATTAATACTTTAAGTCTTATGTTTGTTTTAAAAGCTGAATAAAAACTCTTAAACCCCCACTCACCAACAGCATTTAAATATCAATCTAGAACACCCTTTGTTTAAATTATTTTGAAATAATGTGTAACAAAACTGTTTATTTGTTACTAACCCCATATCTTTTAATAAATAACAGGATTAATTATGAAAAAGTTTATGATACACACCCTAATGATTTTCTTGGCATTGTCCACTGGACCTGTATTTGCCAAACAAACCAATTTTACCGTTGAATTAGCCGACTCTCTGGTTTGGAAAATTACCGGTCCAGAGCTTGAACAACCTTCTTACCTCGCTGGAACGCTGCACTTGATGTGCAAAAAAGACTTTAACCTAGACCAAAGGTATCAACACGCCATCGATAACACCCAACAGCTTTATCTGGAGTTGGATTTTGATGACCCGGAAAGTATGAGTACGCTTCAACAAGGTATGTTTGTTGACAAATCCTTAAAAGACCGCTTATCCAACAATCAATATCAACAACTGAACGAATATTTGCAGGCCAACACCAAACTGAACCTTGAAATGTTGGATAAATTGGACTTTTTCGCTATACAGGCCACTCTTTTGGCCAGCTCACTGAACTGCCCCATTAAGTCTGTTGATCATGAACTGATGACCATGGCCCTGTCTTCAGGTCAAGAAGTTTGGGGGCTTGAGACTGCAGAAGAACAACTCGAGTTCTCTAAAATATTCACACCACCCAAAAGTGAAAACGCCTGGACTGAAGAAGAATTTAACATGTACGTGGCTTCAGCCAACACTTTTGATAACATGCTGGAAATGTACCAAGAACAAGACATTACCGAATTACATAACTATGTGGTATCACAATCATCACAAATAGAAAATGGACACAAAATCATCGCCACCATTTTAGATAACCGCAACATCAAATGGGTTGAAAAAATGCCGGAAATCATGAAAACACAGCCCACTTTTTTTGCTGTTGGGTCTGGACATTTGGCTGGTGATTTCGGAGTCATTAACCTACTGCGCCAAGCCGGATACACCGTTACACCTGTTATGCAATGAGCGACTGGTTTTGAAAATTACTGAAAAGGAATTCCTTAAAAAAGTAGAACAGCACAAAGGGATTCTGCTGAAAGTCAGCAGAATCTATTGTTCTCACCCCGAAGACCGCAAGGATTTGTTTCAGGAAATTATTTTGCAAATGTGGAAATCAGTGAAGCGCTTTAAAGGAAATTGTCAATTTTCCACCTGGATGTATCAGGTGGCTATTAACACGGCCTTGGTGTTTCATAAAAAAGACAAACGGCGGCCTGACAACATACCGCTAGCAACCAACGATGCTTTTGCCAATGATCCTTATCAGCAAAAGCATGAAAAACAATTGGCCATTTTTTACCAAGCAACCGAAGGGCTTAATGAAGTAGAAAAAGCTGTCATCCTTTTATATATGGATGGCTACAGCAGTGACCAAATAGCTGTTGCTTTGGGTATTACTTCCAGCAACGCCAGGGTCAAAGTCAACCGTACAAAAAACAAGTTACAAAATACCATTGAGGCACAAAATTATGAATTTTGATGATATTAAACAAGCGATGGAAAATGACAGCGCAGATTTCACTGTACCCTTATCTGTTTCTGAAATTAAATCTTCACATTCTTCCCTTAGAAAATTAAAAAAATGTATCCGGTCTGAATTATGGGCTAATTTGTCTATGGCTATTTTATTATTTCTTCAATACTTTAACCTTGGTGATCACGAACTTGCCCAAACACTATTCAAGTACACCGCTTTTATTTCTATTTTGTCTCTTATTGGCTTCATTACACTACAAATAAAGCTGTTACGAAAATTGACTATTGATGACACCTTTTCAAGAAAAATAATCGAACGTTTTTTAATCCAAATAAAATCATATTACGAAGTCAGTAAATACATCACCACCGGTTTGGCGTCATCTGTATTTATTCCCATTTTCATCGCTAACATCAGTAAACACAGAAACGAACAATACATCACTGATTACTTAACCCTTAATTTGTCCACTACACAGGTGTTGTCACAAATTGGTTGGATTTTGTTCCTTTCTTCATTGGTTTTTTTCTTAGGTAACTTACTATTCAAGCTTTATCCAAAAAAAGAAATCAAAAAACTAGAACGCACGCTAGAACATTTCTGACTGCTGAAACTGTTTATTGATTGGTTTTTTGATACAATTTTTTGTTCTTGTTTTTTTAGAACAGTCAATGAAAATTGCCAGTTGGAATGTGAACTCTTTAAAAGTGCGTCTTGAGCATGTGTTGCGGTGGTTAGACACGGCTCAGCCTGATATTTTAGCTTTGCAAGAAACCAAAATGACTGATGATGTGTTTCCCCAAGCCGCTATAGAAGAAGCTGGTTATCAGGTGGTTTATTCTGGTCAAAAGACTTATAACGGCGTCGCCATTCTGGCTAAATCTCCACTTACTGATGTCATTACTGACATCCCTGATTTGGATGATCCACAACGTCGCATTTTGGCGGCCACTGTTGATGATGTCAGAATCATAGATTTGTATGTGGTTAATGGTTCAGCGCCTGGCACTGAAAAATTCACCTATAAATTGAATTGGTTAGAAAAAGTCACCGCTTTTATTGAACAACAGATGTCTGAATATGATGATGTGGTGGTACTAGGTGATTTTAATATTGCGCCTGATGATAGGGATGTTCATGATCCAGACAAATGGTACGAAAAGATACTTTGTACCACTGAAGAACGTCAGGCGTTGAACCAGCTTTTAGATTTGGGTTTTCAAGACAGTTTTCGTTATTTACATGATGACGGCGGTCACTTTAGCTGGTGGGACTATCGCATGAATGGTTTTGCGCGTAATTTGGGTCTTCGCATTGACCTCATTCTAACCACCGATGAAATGGCTGAAGCTTTGACTGCTTCTTACATAGATATTGAGCCCAGAAAATGGGAAAGACCTTCCGATCACACACCTGTGGTTGCGGAATTTGATTGGTAAAAACTGATGGAAAAATACACTTTAACAACCCGTATATTACATTGGATAACCGCAACTTCTGTTTTGGTGTTGTTTTTTTCCGGGTGGTATATGGTACAACTTGATTACTACAGTCCCTGGTATACCCGTTTACCAGAATGGCATATTTTTCTTGGCGTCGTACTAATCTTTCTGTGGACGATCGTCATCATCCGAATTTTTACCCATCCATCTAAAGATTTTTCTATGTCATATAAACCCTGGGAACGATTTTTGGCTAAATGGGTCAAAAGCCTGTTCTATATAATGGTAATCACCATGCTCATCAGCGGCTATTTGTTGACCACCGCTGATGGTGATGGTTACCTATTATTTGGAACCATACATTTACCTGCTGTTTCACATTTTTCATCACATCAAATTGATACATTAGGTAATATCCATCAGTATACTTCTTACGCACTCATGATTTTTGTCGTATTACATGTCCTGGGAACGTTGAAACATCAACTGATAGACAATGACCATACTTTAAATCGCATGTTATAGGAGAACCCTCAAATGCAAAAATTACTCACAATTACTTTTTTTCTGTTAACTTCTGCTGTTGGCTTTGCAGACACTTATCAAATTGATACCAAAGGCAGTCATGCTTTTGTCCAATTTAAAATCAAACACCTCGGCTTCAGTTGGCTTTACGGACGCTTCGATAAATTCGATGGTCAATTTGTTTATGACGAAGCCGACCCCAGTAAATCTTCTATTGAAATGACTGTTCAAACCGGTAGCGTCAATTCTAACCACACTGCCCGCGATAAACATTTACGCAGTGATGATTACTTGAATGTTGATATCAACCCAACAGCCACGTTCAAAAGTAAATCTTTCACCGAAACAGAAAATGGACATGGCACGGTTACCGGTGATTTGACCCTGAATGGCGTTACCAAAGAAATTTCATTGGATGTTGCTTTTGTCGGTGGTGGTAAAGATCCTTGGGGTGGTTTCAGACGCGGTTATGAAGCGAGTACAGAATTGACCTTAACCGATTTCAATATTAAAAAAGCGGCAGAAGGGCAAACTGTAGAATTAATCATTTCTGTTGAAGGCATCAAACAATAATCTTAAAATTTTTATTTATCAAAACCGCTGCTTAATGTAGCGGTTTTTTTGTGCTCCAGTTTTTATAGTTTTTCCTTATTGTTTACTATCTGCTTACCAAGTGGCTTTTCAGTACTCACAATCTTGTTTAATACATTATCTATGTTATTGAAATTAAATACTTTATTACAATATCATTAAAATATTTATGTCCATCTATTTTTGGTTAAATATTAACCAACAATGGGCGTTAAATTTTTTTAGCCTAATTTTTTTTAGAAAGAGGTGTTTATCGATAAATTATGGTGGGTCGTATAGGATTCGAACCTATGACCAATGGATTAAAAGTCCACTGCTCTACCAACTGAGCTAACGACCCATTTGAATAAACAGAATTGAAACAGAATTGTTTCGAGGTGCGCAATGATAATGGAAATCAAATAATTAGGCAAGTTTTTTTAGTCGTTATTTAAACTTTTTTCCCTGATGTAAAATCCATCCATCTTCATGCTTTTTTTGTGTATCATGGTGTGTCCAGTGAATCACACCGCCTTTGTCATTCCATTCGTATTTGCCTTTGATCCTAAGCTGATCACCTACCTTCAACGGAACCCTGGGAGCAAGATCAATATTATGTGCCACCAGCACTGAAATGCCATCTATATCAACCAGAAAGCGTTAATGTCTGTCACCAACATAATCATCACTGAGTGTCTTATAAACCCTGGCTGAAACTTCAACCACGGAGCCACTGGCTTGTTGTTTAACCAGGTGCTGAAAAGCTGTTTCAGCGTTTGTTTTGACTTCCGGGTTTGCTGTGGATTTATCAGCCTTGAATGACCCTTCGGGATAAAACCAAAAAGCCAAAGCTGCAATCAACAAAATGACAAATTGACGCCATTTGATCACAGCTTTTTGTTCCGTTGACATCAACTGTTGGCATCATGCCAAGCGTTATATCCACCGGTGAGATTAAATACTTTGGTAAAGCCTTTTTTGCGGAAAAACTCTGCTGCCGACATGGATGATTGCCCCACCTGGCAAACAAAAACCAACGGTGTCTCCTTGTCCATTTTTTCAATGTTTTCAATGGCTTGCTTATCCAGTCTAATCGCATATTCAACCGTTCCTTCAGCTATTTTTTCTACTGAACGTACATCAAAAACATGTGGGTTATCGACCTCAGTATCAAACCAATCCTGTAATTCAGCCACCGATAAATCCTGTACAGCTGGTGGCTCATTGGGGTTTTTGATGCGTAAACCTGAGCCTTGTAATTCATCAACCCAACTGATTTCTACGCCATCTGATCTTTTGGCTGTACCAATGTCCATATACACTTTCAAATCACCCACATCAGCAATGATTTCATAACCTTTGGGCATTTCCAAGCTGAAACGGGTGTTGAATTCATCATCAATTGAAAGAAACAACTGGTGATCACCCATGTCCTGCAAACCTTCTTTGATGTGATTCAAGGCTTCATCTGTGATGCTGATGGTCGGTGGTGTTCGATCGGGTTGCTGCAAGTTCAACAATTCATGTAACTCTCCGGTATTGAACATTTCAGTCACAATGTCATTACCACCAATCAACTCTTTGTTTACATACAGTTGTGGTATGGTTGGCCATTGACCATAAACCTTGATGCCTTCACGAATTTCGGGATCTTCCAGCACATTAAAGGAAGCAAACCCATCACCCAAAACATCTTTCAAAATCTTTACAGTGTTGGACGAGAATCCACACATCGGAGTTTGTGGGGTGCCTTTCATGAACAAAAATACAGGGTTTTCATCCAGCATTTGTTCTATTCTTTGTGTTGTTTGGTCAGTCATTTTATACATCCAAATTACTGGCATTCAATGCGTTTTCTTCAATAAATTGTCTTCTTGGTTCAACCACATCACCCATCAAGGTTGAGAATACATTGTCCGCTGAAACCGCATCTTCAATGGTTACTTGCAACAATCTTCTGCTTTCCGGATTCATGGTGGTTTCCCACAATTGTTCAGGATTCATTTCACCCAAACCTTTAAATCGACTGATGGTTAAGCCTTTTTTGGCGACACTCAGTAAGTATTCCAAAACCTCTGATATACTATTGATTTGTATGGATTTTTCGCCTTTTTTCAAGACCGAATCACCTTGCAATAAATCAAGATTTTGTTCAGCAACTTCCATCATTTGTTGGTAGTCATTGGATTGGAAGAACATTTTTGACAAAGTGGTTTTCTCTATCAAACCATTGCCATTTTTCTCAAACACCAATGATTCAATATCATCCTGATAATACACTTGCCAACTGACACCCAACCGATTGTCCTGGTTCATGATGGCTTCAGCCTGGTTAATCCATTCTGTAGAAACGGCTTGCTGCGCTGGATTGATTTTTGGCAGTGATAACAATTGATTAATCACTTTTTGATCATAAACCAAACTCAGTTTTTCAATCACTGATTTCACATGCACTTGTTGCTTGATCAGGCGATACAAAACATCACCTGTCATCGGAGGTAAATCATCCTGGTATTTCAATTCCACATCATCCAATGAACGGTTTAACAAATACTCGTGCATTTCTTCATCATCTTTCAAATAGGTTTCCTGTTTACCTTTTTTGACTTTATACAAAGGTGGTTGGCCAATATAAATGTGACCTCTTTCAATCAACTCTGGCATCTGACGATACAGGAAAGTCAAAAGCAATGTTCTGATATGTGAACCATCCACATCCGCATCCGTCATGATGATAATTTTGTGGTACCTCAATTTATCTGGATCAAAATCATGTTGTCCAATACCACAACCCAACGCAGTAATTAAAGTACCTACTTCTGCAGATGAAAGCATCTTGTCAAATCTGGCCTTTTCTACATTGAGGATTTTACCTTTCAGTGGCAATATGGCTTGATTTTTACGGTTTCGCCCTTGTTTGGCTGAACCACCCGCTGAATCACCCTCTACCAGGAAAATTTCAGACAAGGTTGGATCTTTTTCCTGACAGTCTGCCAATTTTCCAGGCAAACCTGCTATATCCAAAGCATCTTTACGCCGCGTCATCTCACGAGCTTTGCGCGCTGCTTCACGGGCCCTGGAAGCATCCATCACTTTTTCGGTCAGTATTTTTGCTTCTTGAGGATTTTCCAACAAAAAGTCAGATAAATGTTCACCAACCGTACTTTCAACCACTCCTTTAATTTCTGACGAAACCAGCTTGTCTTTGGTTTGTGATGAGAACTTGGGGTCAGGTGATTTAACTGAAATCACTGCAATTAAACCCTCTCGACAATCATCGCCAGTCATGGCAACTTTCTTCTTGGAATTTTGATTGATGAAGTTATTGATGGTGCGGGTTAATGCGCCTCTGAAACCAGCCAGATGCGTACCACCATCTTTTTGTGGGATGTTATTGGTAAAACAGAACACTGATTCACGGTATGAATCCGTCCATTGCATGGCCACTTCGACGGCAGTACCATCATCTTGTTCATGGGTGAAGTGCACCACCGTTTCATGTAAAGGGGTTTTTCTTTCAGCCAGGTAATGAACAAAAGAAGCGATACCACCTTCATATTCAAAGATTTTTTCTTCGTCAGTTCTCTCATCCCTGAGTTCAATACGCACCCCAGAATTCAAAAAAGAAAGTTCTCTTAAGCGCTTCGCCAAAATATCAAAATGAAATTCAACGTCAGAAAAAATTTCAACAGATGGTAAAAATCTGACTGATGTCCCGGTGCGGTCTGTACTCCCTACCACTTCAAGGTCACTCTGTGGTTCTCCCATTTTATAGGACTGCTGGTAAATGTTACCATTGCGGTGGATTTCCAAATCCAACTCAATACTCAACGCATTCACCACTGATACACCTACTCCGTGCAGACCACCAGAAACTTTGTATGAATTGTCGTCAAACTTACCACCCGCATGTAGAACCGTCATAATGACTTCTGCTGCAGATTTACCTTCTTCATGTTGGTCAGTTGGAATACCACGACCGTTGTCTGAAACTGTTACGCTACCATCGGCATTGATGCTGACATTAATGGTATCACAATGACCAGCCAAAGCTTCATCGATGGAGTTATCAACCACCTCAAACACCATATGATGCAAACCAGTGCCATCATCGGTATCGCCAATGTACATCCCTGGACGCTTTCTGACCGCATCCAGTCCCTTCAAAACCTTGATATTCGAAGAATCGTAATTCTCACTCATAAGAGCTTTTCAATCCAAAATAAAACAACACATTATACCAGTTTTCTTGACTCAACAAACACCCTTTAGGGTTTGATTCAAAGATGTTTAAAGATGAAGAATCAGCTCGTGTATGGAGAGATTGTAGCTTGTTTCACGTGAAACACACCCACATCACTCAGCAATGATGTGACTTTGTCTAAATCGACAGTAGTGAGAAAAATTTGATTTTTAGATTGATTGATAAAATCACACAATAAATGGGTTTTATGGAGATCAAGTTCCGCATCTAAATCATCCAGGCAGACAACAGGATCTAAACCTGTGGCTTCAGTCAGCATCTCTATAAAGCACAAATTAAAAATGATAGAAATGATTTTTTTCTGACCACGGGACAACACATCCTGTGCCTGGTTTTGATTCACTTTACATTTGATGTCCATTTTATGCACACCTGAATACAGACTACCGTAATTAAAATTCTTTTCTTTGTCTTTTTCTAATTGTGATTGCAAACTGTAATCCTTAGACCAACCTTGAAAATAATACAAATCAATGTCATCAATTTCGGGGATAAATTGAGAAATTTTATTCAAAACGAGTGTTTTTAAATTTTTAAAAATCTCTTGGCGTAATTGGTTTAAATGATTGGCATGGTTGATGTATTGGGCTTCCCACTCTGCCACTCCTTGAATGTTTTGAGATTTATATAAAGCATTGAGTTGTTTGTGGCATCTCATGGTTTGTGTCCAAACTTGCAAATAGTCGTGTTTCACGTGAAACACCAACCAATCCAAAAAGGACCTTCGATATTGTGGAGGTTTATCAATAAAAAGATAAGATTCAGGATCAATAGATACCACAGGCAAAATATGGGCTATTTGAGACTGGTTTTGGATAATGCTTTGATTGAGTTTGATTTTTTTTTGGCCTTTAGTTTTATCAAAACTGACACCCAATGATTGCAGGTTTCCTGCTGGCTCCGAGAATTGACTGTACAAAGTGAAGCTGCTTTGTTGATTGTTGACCAGTATTTTGTTTTTGTTACTGCGAAATGATTTACCTGTTGAAAGGTAATAAATGGCTTCTAAGATGGATGTTTTACCAGAACCGTTGGCACCAAAAAAAATATTGTTTTTTTTATCAAAGGTTAAATCAACGGATTGGTAACAACGAAATCCGTTGATTTTTATTTGTTTTAAAAACACAAAAAACTAGATCCTCAAAGGCATGACCACCAATCGACAATCTAACCGCTCAGGATGTTTAATCAAACAACTGGACAAGGCTTCCTTAAAGCTGAATTGGATTTCTTTTTCATTGATGGCTTGAGTGGCATCCAAAATGTAATTCACATTAAAAGCTGTTTCAATACTTTCGATATCAGTTTGAACTGCAATCACATCTTCCGCTTGTTCCTGGTCAGGATTATGACCAATAATTTCCAGGCGGTTCGGGGTGATTTTAAACTTCACTCCTTTATATTGTTCATTGGATAAAATAGCAACCCTTTGTAGCGCATTGCGCAATTCTTCACGATCAGCAATAAAATTGTTTTCCATGTTCAAAGGAATCACTGATTCATAGTCTGGAAATTTACCATCAATGAGCTTTGAAGTCATGCTAACACCTTCAACTTCAATTTTGACATGGTTTCTACCTATATTGATGGTAATTTCCTGGTCCAGATCTTTAACCATTTTTTGTAGTTCAAGAACACCTTTTCTTGGAATCAACACTTGCTTGTTTAAACCACTTTCATTGATATAATCACATTCAGATAAGGCCAGTCGATGGCCATCGGCTGAGACACAACGCAATTTATTATTCAAGACTTCAAACAATAATCCATTGAGGAAATACCTGACATCTTGAACAGCCATGCAAAATACGGTTTGTTTTAACATGCGTTGTAAATCATGGGAACTGATGGCTACTGGTTGATAAGACTCCATGTCATCTATCAATGGAAATTCTTGAGCAGGCAGTGTACTTAAACTAAAACGACTGTCTCCTGAGGTTATCAGGCATTGACCTGAATCATAAGAAAAGGTCAGTATGGAACCATCAGGTAAAGCCTTACAAATATCCAAAAACTTGTGAGCTGGAACTGTGACTTCTCCAACAGATTGGGCATCAACTACACATTCTGAGCGCATTTCTACATCAAGATCACTGGTGGTCAGCAATAACGTATCTCCATCTAACTTGAGTAAAACATTACTGAGTACTGGTAATGTTCCTTTTTTTTCTACCACACCACAGATTTGATTCAAGGGTGCTAAGAGTGTTTCTCTTTGGATATTAAATAACATAGTATTATATATAAAAATAGTAATTTTAGTATTGAATAACTTATTGAAAAACTGTGTATCTTATTGTTATAAAAGATATTTTTTTG